>JAAZNO010000590.1 GCA_012798275.1 Chloroflexota bacterium | reverse complement strand
GTCTCGAACTCGTAAGGGGCAAGAGTCCGCGCGTAAAGCAGGTCGCCTTGCGCGGTTTCGAATTGTTGCCGCGCGATGCTCACCTGCGCTCGTCCCAGGTACGCCGGGGCGTATTTGGGATCCAGAGTGATGGCCCGTTCGGCAGCGGCGCCCGCTTCTTCCAGTTGTCCCGCCTGCGCTGCTGCCAGCGCCAGCCAGGCTTCATTGCGCGGATTTTCGGGGGCCAGTTCCGCCGCCGCATCAAATTCCGTGGCGGCTTCGGCGTATTGTCCCTCATAATACAACACGGTTCCCAGCCAGAAGTGGGCCTCTTCATTATTATTGTCCAACGCCAACGCAGCTTTGAAGTTCTCCTGGGCCGACGTCCACTGCCGGGCGTAGAAGTGCGCCTGTCCCAAACCGACGTAGAGGGCGGCGTTTTCAGCGTCCAGCTGCAGCGCGTGTTCAAAATCGGCGACTGCCAGGCCATAAGCGCGCAATTCGATGTACTTGTAGCCCCGTTGAAGCCGGAGGGTCACATTATCGGGATCCTGAAGCAGCCGTAAGTCGAACTGTGTAGAGACGGCGGGTTGCGGCGTGACGGTTGGCGCCGCTGCCGTGGCTGTCGCCGTTGGCTCAGGGCGTGGCGTGGAGGTAGGGAGCCCGGCGGTAGCGGTGGGCAGCTCCAGCAAAGGGAGTGGCGTCGCTGTCGCCGAGGGGCGGGTGCGGGTAATGATGACGGCTAACGCGCCATAGACGGCCAGCACCAGAACGAGCAGCACCACGAGCAGCAACATCTGCACCGGCTTGATTTTGCCATCTTTGTGGGGCGGTGCGGCTTTTTTGTCAGCGCGGCGTTTCTTGGGTGCGGCAGGAGGGGGCGATGGGGGTCCGGCTTCAGGTTCTGGGAGCAAAAATTCCTGCCGGGCAGCGTCCAGATCGAGGGGCGTCTTCAGTGCATCCGGCGCGGGGGCAGGGAGTTGAACTTCCTCTTCCGACGCTGCGGCAGAGGCTCCAAGAGTGTCGCGGCGACGTTTGGAGTCCGATAAACGCTGGCCGGGTTCCCGCCTGGAGGTCGGTTCTGCCACGGGTTTAGGTCCGGCAGCGCCCAAGGATTCAAACAGGCTCTCGAATTCTTCTTCATCGTCGGTGCTCTTGGGTTTTTGTGGATTGCTCATACGGCACTCCCCGATCTGCTAAATTCGTCGGCTGCTCTGCGAGCCTCCGACTCAGGGCTCACAAGGTTTAGTATAGGGCAGTTTCAAGGAAAGGCAAATTTTCTGGGGCGACGAGCGTCCGCCCTTCCAGATACTGCCCGACGCCGCGCCTCCCCCGCGACCTGAATCCCGCCCGGTCGCATTGGTCAGTCTAACGATTGTGGTACAATACCTCTGCTGAACAAACCGCGCGCACGATGAGGGTCCGATGAACAGTTTCAAACTCGAGACGCCGATGCAACCGACAGGCGATCAGCCCCAGGCCATCGCGCAGCTGGTGGAGGGCCTGCAGAAAGGATTCCGCCATCAAGTGCTCAAGGGCGCAACGGGCACGGGCAAGACTTTCACCGTCGCCAACGTCATTGAGCAGGTGCAACGTCCAACCCTGGTGCTGGCGCACAACAAAACGCTGGCGGCACAGCTCTACTCCGAGTTCAAAGCGTTGTTCCCCCACAACGCGGTCGAATACTTCGTCTCGTACTACGATTACTATCAACCGGAAGCCTATCTGCCCCAACACGATCTCTACATCGAAAAAGATGCGGACATCAACGAGGAAATCGAGCGCCTGCGGCTGGCGGCGACAGCGGCGATAATGACCCGCCGCGACACCATCATCGTCGCTTCTGTTTCGGCCATCTACGCCTTGGGAAGCCCTGAGGAATGGGGAAAAGTCGTCCTCCCCCTGCAGGTAGGGCAGGCAATCCGCCGCGAAACCGTGATGCGGCATCTGGTGAGCATCTACTACGAGCGCAACGATCTGGACTTCAAACGAGGGGCCTTCCGCGCGCGGGGGGACACTCTGGAAATCCGTCCCGCTTACACCGAAGACGCCTACCGGATCTCCTTTTGGGGTGACGAAATCGAGCGCATCACGCGGACTGACCCACTCACCGGGGAGGTGCTGGAGACGCCCGCTGCCATCCAGATCTTCCCCGCGCGGCACTACATCACTTCAGAGGAAAAGCAACGGCAGGCGCTGCTGGACATCGAGGCGGAACTGACCGCGCGGCTGGCGGAGCTCACCGCGCAGAACAAATTGCTCGAAGCGCAGCGTCTGGAACAACGCACTCGCTACGATTTGGAAATGATACGGGAGATCGGCTACTGCGCTGGCATCGAGAACTATTCCCGGCACCTGGATCAGCGCGCTGCCGGCGAGCCACCGTGGACGCTGCTGGATTACTTCCCGGCGGATTTCCTGCTCATCGTGGACGAATCGCACATGACGATCCCGCAGGTGCGCGGCATGTTCAACGGCGATCGCAGCCGCAAACAAGTGTTGGTGGATTACGGCTTTCGGCTGCCCTCCGCGCTGGACAACCGGCCCCTCACCTTTGAGGAATTCAACGCCCGGTTGAATCAGGTGCTCTATACCAGCGCCACGCCCGCTCCCTACGAGCTGGAGCGCGCCTCGCAGATCGTGGATCAGGTCATCCGTCCGACCGGCATTCTAGACCCCGAAGTGCAAGTATTGCCCACGCGGGGTCAGATAGACGATCTGATCGGGCAAATTCGGCAGCGGGTCGCCAAAGGCCAGCGGGTATTGGTGACGACGTTGACGAAGAAAATGGCGGAGGACCTCTCGGACTATCTGCGGGAGCTGGGGATGAAGGTCAACTATCTCCACAGCGAGGTGCAGACCATCGAGCGGGTGGAGATCCTGCGCGACCTGCGGCTGGGGCAATACGACGTCATCATCGGCATCAACCTGCTGCGGGAGGGGCTGGACCTGCCCGAAGTGAGCCTCGTGGCCATCCTCGACGCCGACAAGCAGGGATTCCTCCGCAGCGCCACGGCGCTCATCCAGACGATGGGACGCGCGGCGCGGCATCTCGACGGCACGGTCATCATGTATGCGGACACCGTTACCGATGCGATGCGGGAAGCCATCGAGGAGACAGAGGC
>JAAZNO010000589.1 GCA_012798275.1 Chloroflexota bacterium | reverse complement strand
GTGCCCATCACGATGAGCGTCTGCGCCCCGCAGAGGACATCGGAGAAAGGCCAGTAGAACGAGTTCATCGCCGTGAGCTTCTTCCCGCGCCGGTACTTCTCGGAATTCTGCTCTTCAAACTTGTCCATCTCATAGCGCTGGCGGGCGAACGCCTTCACCACCCGCACGCCCATCAGATTCTCCTGGAGCGTGGTCGAAAGCCGCGCCTCCTGCTCCTGATACGCCTCATACGCCTTCGACACCCGTCCGAAGAACAAATACGAGACGAGGATGACCACCGGCATCACCACAATCGAAAGCAAGCCCAGCGTGCGGTTTAGCCGCAGTATCATACTGAAGTTGATCACAAACAGCGCCACGATCCGGCCAATGCCGATGGCCTGATCGGCGTAGAAGCGCCGCACCGCGTCCACATCCGAAGTCGCCCGCGAGATCAGCTCACCCGTCCTGGCGTGATCGTGATACGTGAACGACAGCCGCTGAATGTGATCGTAGAGATAGTTGCGCAAGCGCAGCGTGATGCCTTCCGAAGTCCTGGCCGCCCAGATGCCCCGCAGGTAGGAGAACAGCCCTTCCGCCGCTGCCAGGCCCACAAAGCCGAGCGCCAGCCAGGGCAGCTGTTCCAGGTGCTGGCCCTGCGTCAGGACCTCGTCCACCACGTATTGCAGCAAGAAGAACGTCGCCGTGTGGGCGGTCGCGCCCAACGCCACGCTCACCAGCGCGCCCAGGTAGATCAGGCGGTAGCCCGTCATCATCCGCCAAAGCCCCACCGCGCGGTTGCCCGTCACCGTTTGCTTCAGATCAAAGGCCAGTGCTTGCATCGTTTGTGGTCCCCGTGTCTCACCCGTGAGATTGAATGGGAGTGTATTCTGCGCCATTATCCTTCTTCCTTTCCGGGAGGCAACCCCGGCGTGCCTTCTCGCAACGACTTGCGATAGGTCACAGTTTCTCTGACCGTGACAAAGCCCAGGCTCTCATACAACTGCCGGGCGCCGTTGGGATTTTCCGCATCCACACCCAGCGCGGCTTCGGTCATCCCCTGCGCCTTGAGCACCTCAAAGCTGCGGGCGATCAACGCGCGCGCCAGGCCCCGTCGGCGCCAGGGGCGACGGACGCAGATCGTCTCCGTGTAGCCTCGCAACCGTCCCTGAGCCGCATTCTCCTGGGCATCAATGAAGTTCAACACCATCCCGGCGACCTGCTCACCTTCCCACGCCACCTGCCACAACTCCGGCGTGAAGATCGGCATCTCCTGCCACTCGCGCAGGTGCTTGAGGTCCCATTCCTCGTCATTGTAGCCCCAATGATCCCGAAAGGCCTCCTGCGCCGCGCGCCAGATGGTCTCGATCTGCTCCGGTTGCACCGGTCGCACCTCAAGCCCCGACGGCAAGGGAACCTGAGGCAGGTCCTCCAGATTCGGGCGCACCATGGAATAGCCATGGCGCACCGGCTGATACCCTTCCGCCTGCAACAAGGCCGCCCAATCCTCCTCCGTCGTATTGGCCCAGCATTCGAACATCTGCACGGGAGCTTCGGCCTCGTGCGCAGCGGCGATCTCCCGCAGATGGCGCTCGTTGTAGCGCAACATCGCGCGTTGAATGCCGGTCTCGCGCCAGGCAGGGATCACCTGCGCGAAATGCATATAGGCCCGCGTCCCGTCATCGAACTGCAGCCACCACGCGCGCCCATAGCCGATCACTTGCCCGTCCACTTCCGCGAACAGCATGTCCCGGTAGGGATCGCAGTGGGTCAGATAGCGATACTGGCGGGCGACGTCCTCCACCGATTCCACCCAATCGAGCGCATCCGCTTCCCGCGCCAGACGCAGCACCTCCACCATCGCCGGATAGTCACTCTCCCCGCGAAAGCCGCGGAAAGTCAGCCCCGCAATCGCCGGCGCTCCCGCTACGGCGATCGAAATCCCCTGTACCATGCCTGTCTCCGACATCATTTCACCCTCGAATGAACTTGAATTTCAACAAGAGCCCCTGCAGCGCCCTCGCCGCAAAAGACGCTCCTCACGCACCCAGATTCAACGTCGCCAGGCTTTCCCCTGGACGGAGTTCCTTCTCATAGTTGACGTACTGCCGCACCATCCTCATGCCGGCCCGCTCGTAGAGACGGGTCGCGCCGGTGAGGCTCTGCGCGTCCACGCTCAGGCCGACCCGCTGCCGTCCCCGCCGCTGGAACTCACGGAAACTGTGATGCAGCAACGCCAGTCCCAGCCCCTGATGCCGCCATGGACGCAGCACACCCAGCGTGCCCACCCATCCCATATCCGGGTCCTCCGTGAGGTGACTGTGACACAACGACATGCCGGCAATCTGCCCATCCGCCGCCGCCACAAACCACAACGACGGATCAAACTCCGGGTCATCCATCCGGTGCTGCCACTGACGGAACTCCTCTTCCTCAGGGCGCTCCACATGACCCCAATGATCCTTGAACGCCGCGCCGACCGCTTGAATCAGCGCACGCTCCTCCAT
>JAAZNO010000588.1 GCA_012798275.1 Chloroflexota bacterium | reverse complement strand
TGCCCCTGTGGCTCAATTGGATAGAGCGTTTGGTTGCGGACCAAAAGGTTTCAGGTTCAAGTCCTGACAGGGGTACACACAACGCCGGAAGTTTTCTTCCGGCGTTGTGGCGTTTGAATGGTGGCCCGCTCCCGCGCTAGTACTTTATCAGGGCTGATTTGATGGGTAGAGGCGTCAGTTCGTTAAGAAAACCCCGACTGCTGCCCATACATGTAGGAGTGAGACGCGCCCGGGTCGGATTACGGCGGACAGAATTTACCCCTCAATTGATGTTTGATAAAGTACTAGGGCAGTCGGGCGATGACTTCGATTTCTATCCGTCCGCCCCGCGGCAGCTCGGCCACTGCGACGGTAGAACGCGCCGGCGGCGTCTCCGGGAAGTATTCCCCATAGATCGCGTTGACCACTTTGAAGTCGGCCATGTCGGCGAGGAAAATGGTGGTCTTCACGACGTGTGCGAAATCGGTGCCGGCGGCCTCGAGGATGGCCTGCAGGTTTTTCATCACCTGCCGCGCCTGGCTTTCTATGTCCTCGCCGGCGAAGGCGCCGGTCTCCGGAATCAGCCCCAACTGCCCCGAGACGAAGACAAACGGTTCGGTTATGATCCCCTGTGAGTAGGGGCCGAGCGCTTGGGGCGCCCTTACGGTTGCAACTCCAGTTTTCATCTCTAGCCTCCTCGGAAAATAGAACCCGTGCCCAGGTGCTCAGGTGCCCACGTTATTTTCATTTGCGGTGATGTGCCGCAGGAACATGTTAACTCCTCAGAAAATAGCTCACAGATGAACACGGATTTCACGGATCAGAAAAGCAAACTTCAGGCTGCTCTCAAGCCGCCCCGGAATGAATTCCGGGTCTGACAGGTCAAGTTCGCTGAAGCGAACTCCCCCAACAACGCGCTTCAGCGCGGTTGGCTCGTGTCGACCCGTGAGCCGTCACAGCCTTTGCTCACGACTCCTCCCCCTCAGGATTCACATTTTCGTGCTTGCACGGTGTGCACCAGGATTAAGTACGGGCCTGACGCCACGTCCTATGGTCGCTTGCGGTTCGATTTACTTTGTGGCCGGCTCCTGACGCTGCTTTTTCCAGTAGGGCGAGAGCTTGAGGATAGAGCGCCGCGCAAAGGGCCGTGCCAGCGGCATGATGAAACGCCGCCAGCCTAACAGCGCCGCGACCTCGTTCACGATGTCGTCACAGCTGGCGCGCTGATACTGCAACAGCCGTTGGCTCTCCTCCGTATCGAGCCAATCCGTGCAATACTCCGCCGTGGTGAAAGCCTCCACCGGCAGCGGGCCGATGCCCATCGCCGTCAGCATCTTCCCCAAATACTCGCCGTAGGTGGTCTGACACGTGGGGCCGCCGCCGAGCAGCAGCACTTTGCCCCAGACCGCATCGCATTCCAGGGCGTTTGCCAGCGCCAGGCTCAGATCACGCGGGTGGATCACCTCGAAGCGCGTGTCGGGGCGAATCTCGTACATGATGGGATGCGCCTCGCGCAGCGCAATGTACGGCACGTCGGAGAAACGGAAAATGGCCCACGTGAGCCCGGAGGCTTTGACCATGGTCTCGGCAGCGAGCTTATGCTCGGTATAGGGGTCGGTGGGGACGAGGGGGTCGGTGACGCGGCGCGGCGGGGGCAGGTGGCGCGTGGGGCCGAAGAGGTCGAACGTGGACGCCAGCACGAATTTCGGGGGCCGCGGTTGCGCCTTGGCTGCCGTCAGCAGGTTGCGGGTGCCTTCGACATTGACCTGCCGCGCCAGTTCGGGCTCCGCATTGCTTTGTGGGGGGATGATGGCCGCCAGGTGCAGGATGACGTCCTGACCGGCAACGGCGCGGGCGACCGCCTCAGCGTCGCGCACATCTCCCCAGAACACTTCCAGGTGGGAATCCTGACGTTGGGTGAAGCGTCTGGCGACTGCCTCGGTGCGCGGTTGCTGGACATCGAAACAGCGCACGCGATGTCCGCGTTGCAGCAATGCCTCGAGGGTGTATGAGCCGATATGGCCGAAAGCGCCGGTAAGCAGAATGTTCATGGGGAAGCTCCTTCAGAGGGGGGTATGGCATACAGGGATTGGGTGTTGGTTGTATCCGGTTTTGCCCAGCGGGGATCGCGCACCCACAGGGCCATCAGCGCGCAGCCGAGCAGTCCTATCACGGCACTGCTGATGAAGACGAGAGCGTAGCTGTTTTTGGCGAGGACGCCGCCGATCAACGGCGCGATCAGCCCGGCGATGCCCGTGCCGGTGTTGGAAAGCCCCAGGTAGGTCGGGCGCAGCTCTGCGCTAGAGAATTCCATCACCACCATGATCCCAGAGACCAACAGCGCGCTCGCGCCGATGCCGTTGAGCACGAAGACCCCATAGTTCCATGCGGGAGTCGGTGCGAGCCACGCAAGGAGGAAGGCCAGGGCGCTGGCCAGCGCGCCAAAGACCAGGTTGCGCACATGCCCGAAGCGGTCGGCGAGAAAGCCAAACAGCAGGTTCCCCGTCGCCTGTCCTATCAGCGCCGCGAGCGTGTAATAGCCGGCCGCGCTGTCCTCCAGGTTCCAACGTTGGATTGCCGAGATCGCCAGAAAACTGCTGCCCATGGTCGCCAGCGCCAGGCACAGCCGGGCGATCATGAAATGGGTGAAGTTGTGATCGCGCCTGATGATCTCCGGCAGGCGTTTCCAGAACGTGCCAAAACTGGGACGGGGCGTTGTGACCGGTTGCGGCGGCTCGCGCACCAGGCTCAGAGAGACCCAGCTGAGGGTGATGAAGCATGCCGCCAGCGCGAAGCAATAGAAGAAATTCATGGGATAGGCCACGTTGTCCAGTAGCTGCGCGCTCACAGCGGCTGCCGCGAAACCCATGATCGTTCCCACCGCATTGGTGAGGCCAAAAAAGCGTCCGCGCCGGTTGAGGGGGATGATTTTGGCGAGCATGTCCTGCCAGGAGATGGCGACGACGCCCGCGCCGACGACGTGCCAGGTGAGCGCTCCCAGGGCGAGCGCCAGCGCCCCGCGCGGGCTGCGGACCGCCAGGAGCGGCGCGGCGGCCAACAGCGCGACGGGCAACCGCTCCAGCACCAACCCCAGGTTGACTACCATGGCTTTTTTGCGCGGCAGGCGTTCGACGATCCCCGCTGTGAAGAGCTGCGGCAGGAACCATCCCGCCTGCGCGATCGCCGCCATCACTCCCACCGCGCGCGGATCGGGGGTGAGCTTGCT
>JAAZNO010000088.1 GCA_012798275.1 Chloroflexota bacterium | reverse complement strand
TTCGGCGGTGTAGCGCTCACGGTGGGCGCGGAGAGCCGCTAACAGCTCTTCGATGCTCAAGTCCGCCTCAAGGCGAGCGCGCTCGATCTCCCGCGCCAGTTCGGGCACCAGCGGCGCGAGGGGAGTTAGCACCAGGACACCCTCCAGATCCACGAGGTGGTAGCTATCGCCGGGCTGAATGTGGTACCGCTCACGAATGTCAGCGGGAAGGGTCAATGTCCCCCGTTGGCGCACCTGCACAGTGGTGGGCAACGTCATTTCGAACCCCACTTTCTGTTTTCCAGCAATGGCTGATTTACTGAAATTATATGCCGGATATGGCGGGATGACCAGTCGAGGGCATCGTCGCAGCGACCTTGCTCCCGCTGCCGGAGAGGCTATAATGCGCCCGTAGCGCGCCGGAACAGCGGAAAAGCGAAAAAGGCGAAAAAGCGAGTGAGTGAAAAGGCGAGAAGGCGAGTGAGAATAACGAAGACACGTGGACACATCGGCACGTGGACACGGGGGCACGTATGCCCATGAGCACGTGGACACATGGGCACACAGGCGCGTATGAACGCGCGAACGGAGGAATAACGTCGTGACGCCACCGGCCATCGAAACGCACGAGCTCACCAAATGGTTTGCTCCGCCACCGCGCTTCGGGCGCCTCCTCCACGGCAGCGCCACGGAGGAAGGCACGCTGGCAGTCAACCGGGTCAATCTCCGCATTGCGCCCGGCCAGATTTTCGGCCTGGTGGGTCCCAACGGGGCTGGCAAGACCACGTTGGTCAAAACGCTGTGCACGCTGATCCTGCCGACCTCAGGGACGGCGTACCTTCACGGCATCCCCCTCACCCAGGAGAACGCCATCAAACGCACCGTCGGGCTGATGACGGGGAACGAACGGCACTTCTACTGGCGCCTGACGGGGCGGGAGAATCTCCGCTTCTACGCCGGCCTGCACGGGATAACGCCCGCCGAAAGCGAGGCGCGCATCGCCGAACTGGCCGAATTGCTGGATCTCAGACGCTATCTCGACCGGCGCTTCGATGCCTACTCCACCGGCATGAAACACAGCCTGGCCCTGGCCTGTAGCCTGCTGCATCGCCCCACCCTGCTCTTCCTCGATGAACCTACCCGCAGCCTCGATCCGCTCGCCGCCGCCCGCTTCCGACAAGTCGTGCAGCGGCAGGCCCGCGAGGAACAGCGCACGGTCTTTTTGGTGACCCATGATCTGCACGAAGCCATCGAGCTCTGCGACAGCGCCGCGGTGATGGTCAAAGGAGAGCTGCACATGGCGGCGTCGCCCGCACAGCTGCGCGGCTTGCTCCGCCCCCAGGAACGCTGCCGCCTTGAGGTACAGGGCTTCGATCCTCTCTGGCTGACGGAGCTTGCGGAGGCGGAAACCATCGAGATGAAGATGGAGGAGAGCGCCGCGCCGGGGGTCGCGGTCGTGACGTTGTCCCTGCCTCAGGGGAACAAAGCGCCGCTGTCCCCGCTCCTGGAAGCCATCGAGCAACACGGCGGCGCCGTTGAGCACATCACGTTCACGCCGCCGTCGTGGGAAGACCTCATCGCCGAGCTGGATGGCGCGCCGACTTCCCCCCCGCCGGCGCCGGAGACGGACGCCGCTGCGGCGCTGCCCCTCCCCACGTCGCAGCCGCCAACTCCCCCGGCGACGCCGCCCCGCGCCGGCACGCCCTGGCGACGTCTGCGGGCCAGGCTCAACAAACCGCTCCTGTTCCTGCGGCGCGACTTTCTGATGGAGATCAGCTACCGCTTCGGCTTTGTGCTGCAGCTGCTGGGGATTCTGTTCTCCACGACGTCCTTCTACTTCATCTCGCAGCTGCTCACGCCGGGAGCCTCCGGCTTTCTGGAGCAATACGGCGGGAATTACTTCTCCTTCGTGCTGATCGGTATGGCCTTCACCGGCTATCAGAGCGTAGCGCTCAACACTTTCTCCAGCGTCATCCGTTCGGGGCAGGTCTCTGGCACGCTGGAAGCGCTGCTGATGACGCCAACGCGCCTTCCCACGATCCTGCTCTCCTCCAGCCTGTGGGAATTTCTGTTCACGACCTTGCGGGTCGCCATTTACCTGACGATGGGGGTGTTGCTCTTCGGCGCCGACCTGCAACAGGCCAATGTGCTCTC
>JAAZNO010000587.1 GCA_012798275.1 Chloroflexota bacterium | reverse complement strand
CTGATTCGCCAGGATCATCGTCTGCATACTGCGGATTTTGGCCGGCCAGCTGTCGCCCAACGTGCCGAATTCAAACGCCGCGCCGTAAAAGCGCGTGTGCGGCGCCTCACTTCGCGCCAGAGCATACAACCCGTCCACCACATCCCCGCGTATCGCATAGAAGGCGCCCGGCTCGGTGTGAACCACGAGAGGGTAATCCAACCGCGCCGCGAGCTCCCGGTCGCTGCGCAGCTCCTGGGGAGAATGCACCACGCTCATCTGCTGACGCGGGCCATAGCCGGTGTGCATATCCAGATACACCACCTGCGCATAACGCTCCAGACACGGCCGCAGCCATCGCAACAGCAGCTGCAGTTCCTCCTGGAGCGCCGTCCCGCCGTAGTAGATGCCGTCCGCATGGCTATATTGCCCGCTCAGAAAGGCTTCCTGCACGCGGGCGACCGAAAAGCGACGCAGCGGCCTCACCAGCGTGAGCAGGAAGTGCAGCAAGCCCAAATCGCGCCACTGCACCGGCCGGGGCGGCGCGAACACGGGATGCAGCGCGGCGTAATCCGCGTTGGAGGCGACAGGAAAGTCGCCATCGAGGATGAAATTGCGGTTGAGATCCACATTCGCCGCGTTGGTCTTCTGCCGCTGCGCCATTCCCCAGGGATTGAGCGCATGGATGAGCAACAGACCCGTCTCACGGGGATCGAGGCGCGGCAGGAATTCCTCGATCAGCAGCTGCACCATCGCCGCGCCGACATAGCCCTCGATGCCATGCAGGCCGGTCGTCACGGTCAACAGGCGTCGCGGCGTCTCCAGCGGGGGCGCGTAGAGCCGATCCACGGTCAGATCGGCCTGTCCGCTCAAAGGAAACGCCTCCAGCTGCGCCGCCGGCCAACGCGCCTGCAAGCGGGGCGCAAGGGCCCGAAACTGCGCGCGCGCCGTAGGGTAATCCGCAGGGAAAGAAAAGGTCATGCGTCCCTCAGAAAGGTCCGTAGTGAAGCGCTACCGCCAGTCCCAGAAAGACCACCGACGCCAGAATCACCCAGATCCACAGCCGAAGCAGCCAGCGCAGCCATTTGGGATAGCTCACCGTCGTCATCCCCAGGCTGATGAGCAACACCGGATTAGTGGGGTACGCCAGGTTGGAGAAGCCGTCGCCGAAGCAGTACGCCAGGACGGCCACCTGCCGCGTCACGCCCGCCAGATCGGCCAGCGGCAGCAAAATCGGCAGGATCAGAAACGCCTTGGCCGAGCCGGAGCTGATGAAGAGCTCGATGAACAGCGCCGTCACGTAGATCAGCAGCGCCGCGCCGAAGGGGCCGGCCCCGGCCATGACGCCGGAAGCGCTGTACAGCAGCGTGTCCATGATCCCGCCGCTGACCACGATGTGTTTGACGCTCGCCGCCATCAAAATCAGGATCACGCCGGGGGCGATGCCCACCACGCCCTCCCACAGCGCCGCACCCACCGCTTGCCACGAGAAGCCGGAAAACCGCCCGGCTCCCAGGCCCGCGCTCAAAAACAGCACGCCCAGCAGCGGCAGCGCGAACTGCGACAACGCCGGGACGAAGGGGACGCTGACGAGGACCGCCAGAATCAACACGAGAAAGACGAGGAACCAGCGCAAGGCCGCGCCCAACGCCGGCGCGGCCTCCAGCGCCGTCACATCCAGCGGTTGATAGCGCGCCCGTTCGGCCTGCTCGCCCGTAAACACCGGCGAGCTTTCGGGGTGACGCTCGACCCGGCGGGCATAGTTCACCAGGAACACCGCGAAAATCCCGTACATCACCGCAAAGATGAGAAGCCGCAACCACGCGCCCGAAAACAGCGGCAGGCCCGCCAGCTGCTGCGCCACGCCAATCGTGAAGGGATTGGTCACCGCGGCGGAAAACCCCACATTCGTCGCCAGAATGCTCATCCCCAACCCCACCAGGGTATCCCATCCCAGGTAGTAGGAGAGGGCCAGCATCAGGGGGATCAGCGGCACCACCTCCTCGAAGATGCCGAAGAAGCCGCCCAGAGCCATGAAGAACAGCGAGACGACGAGCAACAGCCGATATTTGCGTCCGCCGAACAGGCGTACCAGGCGCAAGATCACGGCCTTGAGGATGCCGCAGCGCTCCAACACGGCAAACGCCCCGCCCACCATCAGGATGAAGAGGATGATAGCGCCGAGCGCCAGCCCATCCGCGCTGCCGAGCACCTCGACGGGAGCGACGAACCAGCGCCAGACGGGATAATCGGGGCGTGCCACCCGCTCAAAGGTCGCCGGATCAATCACCTCGCGCCCGCCCTCCAGCACGCGCGCATAGCGTCCCGCCGGGACCCACCGGGTGGCCACCCCCGCAGCCACCATCAGCACCAGCAAAATCACCGCCGATTGGATGAACGCCCGGCGGCTAATCTGCGCTCCGGCCTTGACCTTCGTCTGTTCCATGTGTCCTCCAATGGCGAATGGCGAATAAACGAATCAATGTAATGCCAACCTCAGGCTACTCTCAAGCCGCCCCGGATAAATTCCGGGTCTGCTACGTCCTCCAACAGCGCGCTTCAGCGCGCCTGGCTCGTGTCGAACCGGCGAGCCGCACAGTCTCTGCTCACGACTTACATTGCTGTGCTTTCAACGTGCGCATTGGCGCCAGGTTCCAAAAGCCCCCTTCCGCGCGCGCATTGAGTGTACAGCTAAGGTTCAGAAGCCGCAAATCGCTTGACGCCACCACAAATCCATTTATGCTGGCACAAAGTCGGGACGCGCACCAGGCTCAAAATTTCGACCGCCAAGAGCGCAAAAGCCGCAGGAAAAGTGATTTTGCGTTCCCTGTGGTCAGATTTGTCTTACGGCCCTTCCGCGCAAGCCCGAAAAGCGCATCCTTTTCACCCCTGGAACGTCATAAGAAATGTGAGCGAGTCTGTGCTACTCGAACGGGTCCAACGATGGGATGAAGCCGCGCTGGCAGGAGTTTACGACACCTACGCGCCGGCAATCTATCGCTACGCCTATCGGCATCTCGGCGATTCCGAGGTCGCCCAGGAAATTGTCGCCGACACCTTCCACCGCTTTCTGGTCGCGTTGAAAAACGGAGCGGGGCCGCAACAAGAGCTCTCGGCCTGGCTGTATCGAGTAGCCCACAACCTGATCGCCGATTACTATCGGCGGGAAAGCCGCCGCGAGGCCATAGAGATTGACGACAATATCCCCGAAGGCGCGGCGCAGACAGAAACGGCGTTCCTCCAGCATGAGGAGGCGGCGCGAGTGCGACGGGCCTTTCAAAGTCTGCCGCCGCTTCAGCAGCAAGTGATCAACCTGCGCTTTGGGGAAGGTCTGAGCCTGGAAGAGGTCGCTGTCATCACCGAAAAAACGGTGGGAGCGGTGAAAGCCTTGCAGCACCGCGCCATCGAAGCGTTGAGGAGACTCTTAGATGAAACACCCGTTTAAGACCGATCCATGGAGCACTGAGGAGCTGCCGGCAAACCTCCGTGAGGCCTTGCGGCAGTTTCGGGAGACGCCGCAGCCCGATCCCGCTGCCTGGCAGGCCACACGTGCCGCCTTTCTCGCCGAAGCCCACCAGTTTGCCGCAGAGAGCGTAACCTTTCAGCCCGTCACACGTCGTAAAGGCTGGGTAGGGAAAACACTCCAAACCCTCATTCCATCCTTTAAGGAGGCAAATCCGATGTTAGTGCTGCTGAAAGTCGCGTTGATCCTGTCCCTGGCGACCGGCGCCGGCGCTGGCGCCGTCACTGCCGCGCAGAACAGTCTGCCCGGCTCTCCTCTCTATCCGGTCAAAACCGCCTGGGAGGATACCCAGGCTCACTTCGCCGCCACGCCCGAAACGCGCCTGGAGCAGGCGCTCAGCATGGCGCAGGCGCGGGTGAGCGAGATGCAACAGCTCGCCGAATACGGCGAGGAGATTCCGGCGCAAGTCACCGAACGTTACGCCCGGCACCTCGACGCCGCAGTCCAGGCGCTGGGAGACCTGCCCGAGCCGCTGCAAACGCAGGCTCGCGCTCGTTTGCAAGAGCAGCTGGCCCTCCATGAGCAGACGTTGGAGCGGGTACAGGAACGCCTGCAACAACGGGATGGCGATGAAACCCCGGTGCAAGAGATGGAGGGGATTCTCAAACGCACCCGCGATCGGCTACAAGACCCTCAAGGCGAGCCGCCGGCGACCCCACCGGAACCGTCGCGCACGCCCAATCCTCAAGCGCCGACGCCCGGCGCCCCGACGCCCCCAGAGCATACGCCATCACCTGCTGACCCCGGCGCCGGCCCTGGCGAGCCCGGCATGGGTCCCGGCGGCCCCGGTGCAGGCCCCGGCGAGCTGGCTCCCACCGAACCGGCGCCCGGTCCTGGCGAGCCCGGCGCAGGTCCTGGAGAACCCGGCGCGGGCCCCGGCGAGCCGGCCCCCACCGAACCGGCGCCCGGTCCCGGCGAACCCGGCGCAGGGCCCGGCGGCCCCGGCCCCAATCCAGCGTCGACTGCGACTCCCAGAGCAAGGCACCCTTAAAACATCCGGAGATTTGCCCTCACGTCTTCGCACCCTGGCGCTGACTCTGACCCCAAAGACACAAAAGCCCACGGAAGGAACCCCCTCCGTGGGCTTTATGGACGACCTCTCTCACAGACCGGGAGACCCATGGG
>JAAZNO010000012.1 GCA_012798275.1 Chloroflexota bacterium | reverse complement strand
TGGAGGTGTGTCTCAAGACGGGGATGCCCTTTTCGGCGCAACGTCGGCGCCTCCCCCCGCCGTATCACGTCCTGCAATTGGGGCTGACCCTGGAGCGGGCGGCGTTGTACGCGCGAGCGGATGCGCGGGTCGAAGCGATGATGGCGGCGGGCCTGCCGGATGAGGTCGCCCAGCTGCTGGCGGCGGGCTATGGGTGGGACTTGCCGGCGCTCTCCGGGTTGGGCTATAGCCAGTTCAAGCCCTATTTTGCGGGGCAGGCGACGTTGGCCGAGGTGACGGCGCGGATTCAGCTGGACACACACGATTTCATCCGTCGGCAATACGCCTGGTTCAGCCTCAACGACCCGGCGATCACCTGGCTGCCTCCCGGAGCCGTGCAGGAAGCGCAGCGCCAGATTACCGATTGGTTGGGGCAGTTCGAGAAGACCGGCTTCCAAAAGTGAACCGCGTCGCCCTGTAGCGAGTATTCTCTTTGTCAATTGAAAAATAAAAAGCTTGACTGGAAAGCCATCTCATGGTAAACTCCTGAGAACCTACCGGGGGATTAAAAACTGCCGTAACTTGGCGTTTTATCACTGGTCATCGGCTACGGGATCGGGTATCGTAGATCGGTGGATGATAAGGCTGAAGACCTGGCTGTTGAGCGTGGGGTAAACCGTGGCTACAACTAGCGAACTGTCGGACCAGGCCTTGGATTGTCTTTTGCGAGCTACGCTCCGTGAGGAATTGCGGGACGTCGCGCCCTCGCCGTGCGTGTGGCAACGGATTGTGAAGTGTTTGCGGCGTGATACGCCTGTCGTTCACTCGCGGTATTCCTCGTTCGATTTGTTCCATCAACAGCAGCTGTTGCTTTTCTCCGTGATTCGTTTAGAGACCCACGATCAGTTTTTTGCCGGCGGCTTGCTCCGCGTCATGTGAGAGCCGGGTATGGTGGGGGCGTTAATGCAGTGGAGCACGACTCATGGATGGGCATGGGAACGTGCGAACGGGAAAAAATAAGGGGGTTTTGCAGGCGGGGCTACGCCCGCCTGCAAAACCCCACAAAAAAGTTTTCCTTTCCCCCCGCGCGCGCGGGGGGAAGGGGACAGGGGGCAAAAGTTGATACTCAATCTTCAAAGGTCGCCAGGAAATCTTGCGTTTTTTAGAATGTGAGCACGTGAGCAGCGACGGCGACGGCTCACCGGTTCGACACGAGCCCACCGCGCTGAAGCGCGTTGTTTGAGGACGTAGCAGCCCCGGGGGCCAGGAATTTCTAATCTGATGCGTGAAATTCGTGTTCATTCGGGGCCATTTTCGAGGGAGCTATTTTATGGAAGGAGGTGATGTCGTAGCCAGGAGTGCGCAAAAAAGCCCCCAAGTTTCGTCCCAGCTCCAGAGCGCCGTGAGGCAGGTTGTGCTGGAGCACGTTGTGAGTCTGTAGCCTGTTTTTAATCTATTGAAGGAGGAGCGCATGTTTACGAAGAAGAATCTGACGCTGCTGCTCGCCCTGGTGATGGTCGCCAGCATGTTGCTTTCAGCATGTGGGCCGACCCCAACACCTGAGGTGATCGAGAAGACCGTCGTGGTGACCCAGGAGGTCATCAAGACCGTTGAGGTGACCAAGGAGGTCGAGGTTGTCGTAACCCCTGAGCCCGTCAAAGTGGACCGCAAGGGCGCCTGGATGGACACCGTCATCTTCGTGGAAGAGCCCAGTGCGGATGCTGCGGTGAATCGCCTCGAGGTGGGCGAGCTGGACGTGTATGCGTATTCGGTCTCCAACCCGGAGATTGCGGCGAAGGTGGAGGCATCTCCCAATCTTGATGCCTACAGCTCTTCGGGGTCCTACAATGAGCTGACGTTCAACCCCTCGGGCCCGGAACTGGCGAATGGAACGCTGAACCCCTTTGCCGTCCCGGCGATCCGCGAGGCCATGAACTGGCTGATTGACCGTAACTACCTTGCCCAGGAAATCATGGGTGGCATGGCGATGCCCCGTTGGACGGCCTTCAACATCGCGTCTTCGGATTATGCCCGCCTGGCGGACGTGAACCGCAAGCTCGAGTTGAAGTACGCCTACAACAAGGAAAAGGCGCAGGAAGTCATCTCTGCGGAGATGGAAAAACTCGGCGCCACCCTGGTGGATGGGAAGTGGCAGTACAACGGTGCGCCGGTGACCCTCATCGGCCTCATCCGCGTTGAGGATGAGCGCCGCGACATCGGTGACTATGTCGCCAATCAGCTGGAAGACATCGGCTTCACCGTGACTCGCGACTACAAGACCGGCGCGGAGGCTTCTCCCCTCTGGATGCGCGGTAACCCTGCCGATGGCCTGTGGCACTTCTACACCGGCGGCTGGATTACCACTGTGGTGCCCCGCAACCTGGCGGACAACTTCAGCTTCTTCTACACCAACCGTGGTCTGGGCGTGCCCCTCTGGCAGGCCTATGTGAACGATCCGGAGTTCTATGAGCTGTCGGAACGCCTGGAAAACAGCGATTTCAAAGACATGGATGAGCGCAATCAGATGATGGCGCGGGCGCTGGAGCTCTCGTTGCAAGACTCCGTGCGCATCTGGCTGGTGGACGAGAAGTCCATCACCCCCAAGCGCAACGAAGTCAAGGTCGCGGCTGACCTGTACGGCGGCGTCAGCGGTTCGTATCTCTGGCCGCAGACCCTGCAGCGCGAGGGCCAGGTCGGTGGTTCGATGACCATCGCCATGCCCAGCATCCTCACCGAGCCGTGGAACCCCATCGCGGGCACGAACTGGATCTACGACATGATGCTCATCCGTGGCACGGGCGAGCTGGCGTACATGTACGATCCGTTCACCGGTTTGATCTGGCCGCAGCGCCTGGAGCGGGCGGAGGTCTTCGTGCAGCAAGGCCTGCCGGTTGTCAAGACCCTCGATTGGGTGGACCTGCAGTTTGTGGACAAGATCGAAGTTCCCGACGATGCGTGGGTGGATTGGGATGCTGAGACGCAACGCTTCCTGACCGCGGGCGAGGTCTACACGCAGACCCAGACCGCGCTGCGCAAGAGTGTGGTTTACTACCCGAAAGGCATGTTCGAGACCGTCAAGTGGCACGATGGCAGCAACCTGTCCATGGGCGACTTCATCATGTACATGATCCTCACCTTCGATCGCGCCAAGGAAGCCAGCCCGGTCTACGATGCGTCGGCCGTGGCGGATTTCGAAGGCTTCATGGCCGCGTTCAAGGGCGTGAAGATCCTCTCCGAGGATCCGCTGATCATCGAGACTTACTCGGATTCCTATCAGTTGGACGCGGAAATGTCCATCTCCGACTGGTGGCCTTACTACGCCCAGGGGCAGGGCGCCTGGCACACGCTGGCGCTGGGCCTGATGGCTGACGCGGCGGGCGAGGCGGCCTTCTCTGCCGCCAAGGCGGATGAGCTGCAGGTCGAATGGCTGAGCTACATCGCCGGCCCGACTATCGAGATCATGAAGACGCATCTCGATGAGGTTGTGGCCTCTGGCGAGATCCCCTACGCGCCGACAATGAGCGAGTACGTGGATGCCGCCGAAGCGCAGGCTCGCTATGCCAACCTGGCGGAGTGGTTCCGCCAGCGCGGTCACCTGTGGGTTGGCACCGGCCCCTTCTACCTGGAGCGTGCCTTCCCTGTCGAGGGTACCGTGATCCTCAAGCGCTTCCTGGATTATCCTGACATGGCGGATAAGTGGCTGCGCTTCTCCGAGGCCCCCATCGCTGAGGTCGCGCTCGACGGTCCTGGTCGCGTGACCATTGGCTCGCCGGCCACCTACGATGTGTATGTGACCTTCAACGAGGAGCCGTACGCGGTCGCGGACATTGACAACGTCAAGTACCTGGTGCTCGACGCCAAGGGCGAGGTTGCCTATGTCGGTGCGGCCGAGGCGGTCGAGGATGGGCTGTGGAAGATCGAGCTCAGCGCCGACGTGACCGGCAAGCTCGAGGCGGGTTCCAACCGGCTCGAGGTCGTGGTCGTGTCGAAGCGCGTGGCGCTGCCTAGCACCGACTCCCTCACTTTCGTGACGGCCCAATAGGTTGAGCCGCTTCTGAGTTGTGCCGCTAGGGGCGGGGCGTCGCCTCGCCCCTAGCGTGTTGTGGGCCCGTTGATGCTGGCGTAAGGGTCCGGCCTGGTGGCAGACAATTAAAAAAATCGGCGATATCCGATGCCGATTTTACGTGGCGGCTGCACCCTTATTCACACGCCGTCTATTCTCAGAAGTTTTATAGAAAGCGAGAGCGTTATGGCTGAAGCAACTTTGCCCCAAGCCGCGGGTGCTGAGACTTCCCAGAAGAAAAAAGGTGCTGGTTCACTGGCAAAATTAGCGCGTTATACGGTGACTAAGCTGCTGACCTTGTTTATTGCCGTCGTCATTGGCATCTATCTGACCATCCTCATTGCCAATATGGGGGGGTATGTAGATGAGATCCTCCGGGGGCAGATTCGAGAGAGCATCTCCATTTCCGTCAGCATGGATCCCTCACTCAAATATCTGACGCTGGAAGAACGTAATACGCTCATTAACGAACGGGTGGCTACTGAAGAGCGACGCCTGGGATTAGACCAACCGTTCATGCTGCGCAGTTTGCGCTTTCTCACGCACGCCATCACGCTTGACCTGGGACGGGCGCAACACCTCGCCAGTGACAGCGGTTCGAAGATGGTGAAGAACATCATTCTCGAACGGCTGCCGCCAACGTTATTGCTCATGGGCTTTTCGAACCTGTTTTTGTTTTTTATCAGTCTGTACTTCGCCCTGTACCTGTCTCGCAATTACGGCACCTTCCTGGACAAAGCGGTCATCGCCATGTCCCCCTTCTCTTCGGCACCGGCGTGGTTCTATGGCATCTTTTTGTTGTTGATTTTCTCCTCGGTCCTGGGCTGGTTTCCGTTTGGAGGCATGGTGTCAGCGCCGCCGCCTGAGACCTTCGGGGCGCTGTTGCTGAGCTACGCGCATCATCTGGTCTTGCCGGTCATCGCCTGGTTGGTCAGCGGCATTTTTGCCGGGGTGTACAGCTGGCGCACATTCTTCCTGATCTTTTCGATGGAAGATTATGTCGAATTGGCGCGGGCGAAGGGCCTTTCCGCCCGTGATATCGAACGGCGCTACGTGCTGCGTCCGACGTTGCCCAACATCATCACCAGCTTTGCGCTGATGTTGATCAGCCTCTGGCAGGGGGCGACCATCCTGGAGACGGTTTTCAACTGGCCTGGACTGGGGCGCACGCTGTACCGCGCCATTGGCCTTTACGATTCGCCGGTGATCATTGGGTCGGCGATCATTTATGCCTATCTGCTGGCCGGCACCGTGTTCCTGCTGGATTTCATCTACGCGCTGGTTGATCCTCGCGTGCGGGTGGGAAGTGGAGGGTCGAAAGCATGAACGCCTTTAAGCGCACGTTCAAAGACATTGCGCAATACCCTTCAGCCATTGGGGGGGTGATCATTATCCTGGCGCTGGTGGCGTTGGCGGTGTACACCGTGGTCGCCGTGCCGTATGACGAGGCCATTCGCCTGTGGCGCGGCGGCGAGGAAGTCTGGGGAGATTATCCGCGCCTGGCCCCTCCCGCCTGGTTTAACTTCTTCTCCAGGACCAAACAGCCTACCACGATCGTGCGAAACAGCACTGATGGCGCTCCCTTCGTGACTAAAGAAGTCAAGCCCATTGACGAGACGATGACGGACGTCATCTTCACCTACACTTTCGATTACGAGGCCGACGCCTTCCCCAGTGAACTGATCGTCTTCATGACAGCGACCTTCAAGGAAAAGGGACCTTTCGTCTCGCTGTTCTGGATCACGCCCGATGGACGGGAAATTCGGCTGGGCGAAGTCACCGCCAAACATTCGGAGACCTACCGTTTTAACCAGGATGAACGCCTGTTGCGGCGGCTCAAGGGCGTCGCGCCGGAGGTGGCCTTGTTCTCCGATCCGAACCAGGAGACGCCGACAGTGCTCAAGGGGACGTATCAGCTGCGGATTGACGCGATCACCTTTGAGAACGATTCTGACCTGGAGGCCAAATTCGTCTCCTATGGGACGGTGCATGGGCTGGCGGGCACCGATCATCGTCGCCGCGATCTGACCATCGCGCTGCTCTGGGGCACGCCGGTGGCGCTCTCTTTCGGCCTGGTCGCCGCCCTGGTGACAACGGTCACGACCATGTTCATTGCCGCCGTGGGGACGTGGTTTGGCGGCATCGTGGATGACATCATCCAGCGCCTCACCGAAATCAATATGCTGCTGCCGTTCCTGCCGATTTTGATTATGGTTGGCACGTTCCAATCGCGCAGCATTTGGGTGTTGTTGCTCTGGGTCATCTTGCTGAGCATCTTCGGCTCTTCGATCAAGGGCTATCGGGCGACTTTCCTGCAGATCAAGGAAGCGCCCTACATCGAGGCGGCGCGTTCTTACGGCGCGAGCAACTGGCGCATCATCGTCTCGTACCTCATCCCCCGCATCATCCCGGTGCTCATCCCCGGGTTGGTGTCCGGCATTCCCGCCTATGTGTTCCTGGAAGCGTCGCTGGCGTTGCTGGGATTGGGCGATCCGGTCCTTCCGACGTGGGGCAAGCTCATCAATGATGCGTATGCCAACGGCGCGCTTTACAACGGCCAATACTATTGGATTCTCGAACCTGCGCTGTTACTGATGCTTGCCGGTCTGGCCTTTGCGATGGTGGGCTTTGCCCTCGATCGTATTTTCAATCCGCGCTTGAGGGAGGTATAGGCCATGCCTGAGAAAACTTTACTCCATATTGAAGATTTGAAGCTCCATTTCCGGGCAGGCAAAGGCACGGTACGCGCTGTAGACGGCGTGAACTTCGACCTGGAAACGAACCGGGCCGTTGTGGTGGTGGGAGAATCCGGCTGCGGCAAGACTTCGTTGGCGAAGGCCATTCTGCGGCTGTTGCCCCGCAATGTCGAGACTTATTCGGGGAAAGTATATTTGCATGATACGGATGTAATGCAACTCAATGATGAGGATTACCGCCGCAAGGTGCGTTGGATCAAGATCTCCATGGTGCCGCAGGCGGCGATGAATGCGCTCAACCCGGTGCTCAAAGTGGGCGATCAGGTGGCGGAGCCGGCGATCATCCACAATGCCATGGATAAGGAAACGGCGTTGGCGCAGGCGCGCAAGATGTTCCAGCATGTGGGGGTTCCGCTGGACTTCCTTGATCGGTATGCCTTCGAGTTGAGCGGCGGCATGCGGCAGCGGGTGGCGATTGCCATGTCGTTGGTGACCGCGCCCGACCTGATCGTGCTGGACGAGCCGACCTCGGCGCTGGATGTGTTGACGCAAGCGAACATCTTCAACGTGCTCAAGCGCATCAAGAGCGAGCTCGGCATGAGCTTCATCCTGATCACGCACGATATTGCCACCTCCAGCGAGCTGGCCGATAGCGTCGCCGTGATGTACGCCGGGCAGATCGTGGAGACGGGGGACGCGCAGCGTTTCTTCGCGGAGCCGCTCCATCCCTATTCGCGCAAGCTCATGGCCAGTGTGCCGCGTCTGCGCGGTGACCAGGAGCCGGATTTCATCGTGGGGCAGCCTCCCAGCCTGATCAACCCGCCGACGGGATGTCGCTTTGCGGAGCGGTGCCCACAACGTTTCGCGCGGTGTGTCGAGGATCCCCCCACCATCCGCCAGGACGGTCGCACGGTCAAGTGCTGGCTGCATGTGGCCTAAAGGAGCAGGTACAAGATGAATACGATGACAGGAACAGCTCAGGGGGGAGGGACTGCGGTGACGGCTGCGGAACGTCCCCAAGAGGACGTGTTGCTCTCGGTGCAGGACTTGCGGGTGTGGTTCGAACTGCGCCGCTTCGGTTTTGGCCATGCCGGCTACGTCCGCGCCGTGGACGGCGTGACTTTCGATCTGCATCACAGCGAGACGATCGCCATCGTCGGCGAGAGCGGCTGCGGCAAATCCAGCCTGATGAAGACTATTCTGGCGCTGCATCGCCCCACCGCTGGCGAGCTTTTCTTTGAGGGACGGCGGTTGAACGATCTCAAGGGGCAGGAATTGCGACTGTACCGCTCGCAGGTGGGTTACATCCAGCAAGACCCCTACGGCGCGCTGGCGCCCTTCATGAGCGTCCAGCGGATCCTCGAGGAGCCGCAGATCATCAATGGCATTAAGAGCCGGTCGGAACGGGAGGCGCGCATCCGCAACGCGCTGGAAGAAGTCAAGATGAGCCCCGTGGAAGATTTCCTGCCCAAGTTCCCGCACATGCTCAGCGGCGGGCAGCAGCAGCGGGTGGTGATCGCGCGGGCGATGCTCCTGGAGCCGAAGCTCATTGTCGCCGATGAGCCGGTCTCGATGCTGGATGCCTCGGTGCGCGTGGAAATCCTCAAACTGCTGCGCAACTTGCAGGATCGTCACCATCTCGCCGTGATTTACATCACTCACGATCTTTCGACGGTGCGCTATTTCTCGGAGCGGATTTTTGTGATGTACGCGGGGCAGGCGGTGGAAAAGTCGTTGATTGATGACTTGATCCGCAACCCACTGCATCCGTACACGATGGCGTTGTTGTCGGCGACTTCGGATCCCGACGCGAACAATGCGACGCGCTTCCGCGACGTGCCGCCGGGCGAGCCGCCCAGTCTGGTCAAGCCGCCGGCTGGCTGCCGGTTCCATCCCCGCTGCGCGTACATGATGAAGGGGCTGTGTGACGTGGAAGAGCCGCCGCACTTTGAGCCGGAACCGCACCATCTGGTCGCGTGCTGGTTGCACCGATGAGCGGACGCTGGCAGCCCTCGCACACGATAGCGCTCGGCCTGGGTCTGGTCGTCGCCGGCGTCGTGTTGCCATTGCTGATGGTGTTGGGCGTGCTGAAGTCAACCTTCGCGCTGAACTTCATCGCCTATTTTGCCTCCGTGGCCGGGCTGTTTCTGGGGATCATCGGCGGCGCGACCTACGCCCGGCGCCATAAGGACTGAGCGGCGCTCGCTG
>JAAZNO010000586.1 GCA_012798275.1 Chloroflexota bacterium | reverse complement strand
TGGCGCGCAGGGCCAGGCGCCCGTGCTGCGCATTTTGGGCGAGCCGTCGCCGGGCCCCGAATCCGAGATGTTGGTCTCGGTTTTGGATCCCAACACGGGGCGCAGCCTCCCCGACCTTACGGCGGACAATTTTGCGGTGCAGCTCTCCGGGGAACCCCTGCCGCTCACCGGCGTCACTGCGGAGACGACCGGCCTGGCGGTGGTATTGGTGATGGATCGGGGCGGCATCGCGCGCAAGAACGACCCCCGAATGGGGCAGGCGGTGGATCTGGCCAGCGCGCTGCTCGATCGTCTGGCGGTGGACGGTTCACCCACCGCGGACATGGTCGCGCTGATCGGCATCCGTGGGCGTGACGCCGGCGGCCTGACGCCGTTGGTCCCCTTCACCGACCGGGATCCCAATGCGATCCGCAATGAGTTCGATGGCTTGCGGACGGAGACGGTCCCGGAAGTCACGCCGCTGTATGATGGCATTGATCGCGCCATCGAATGGCTCACCCAAAACCCCAGTGCCCCGGTCCAGGCGCAGCTCAATAGCCGCCGGGCGGTTATCGTCGTGTTCTCCGACGGGATTGATCGGCAGTTCAGCAGCGAGGCGTATGAAACCGTCATCATCAACAAATGCCAGCAAGCGGGCATTTTGCTGTACGCGGTGCGGATGGTCAGGGGGGAGACGGAGGCCGACAACTTGCAGGCGATGGCGACGCAGACAAACGGGCGTTACATCGCTCACGATCCGGCCAACACGGAGGCCACGCTGAGCCTGTTCGATGATCTGGCGACGCTCCGCGGCGCGTACCGGCTGCGTTTCCCCGTCTTCAAGCCCCAGGGGGACTACAAGGTGCGGGTGCAGGTGCAGGGGACTCCTATCGGCGATGCCTTTGCCGACACGATGGTGACGTCGAAGCTGCGCACGCCGCGGCTCAACCTCATCGCGCCGCCGGAGACCTCGATCACTGTTCCCTACTCCAAGACGCTGGGCGCTTTCGCCGCGCGCGTGATCCCGCTGAGTGTGGAGGTGCAGTTCCCCGATGCGGTGACACGCGATCCGACGACGGTCTCCTACTACGCCAACGGCGCTTTGATCGGCACTTCCGACAGCGCGCCGACCTATCCCTTGGAGTGGCCCGTCAGCGCGTGGGTGACCCCCACCCGTGCGGTGCAGACGCACGATTTTACCTTGCTGGCGCGCGCGACCGATCCCTACCTTGAGATGGAAATGGCGAGCCAGGCGGTGAACGTGCGCGTGACGTGGGAAGCTCAAGAGGTCACCGCCGCCGAAGAGACTAAGGAGACGGTCAAACAGAACTGGTGGCTTATCCTGGGGTTGGGGGTGCTGACGGTGGGGCTCGTGGTGCTGCTGGTCCTGTTGATCAAGACCCGGGGCGAAGTTGCGCGCAAAGTCGTCGCTCCGGCGGCGGGCGCCATCAGCAAGATGACGCAGCGGATGAGCGCGGTAGGACCTGCCTACGGCAAGCTGGTCGTGGTGCACGGCTCGACGGTGGGGCAGGAATATCGGCTCGCGTCGCCCGTCGTCAAGGTAGGCCGTGATGCGCAGCATTGCGACTTCCCACTTTTCGATCAATTCGTCTCCAATCCGCATTTCTCCATCCGCATGGAGCAGAACCAATACTTCATCGTGGATGAGGGCAGCACGAATGGGACGTTCGTCAATGGCGTGCAGCTGCGCCCCTCACAGGCGACGCCGTTGCAGCCGGATTCTATTATCAAGGTGGGGAACACGCAGCTGCAATTCAAACGCCTGGGCGGCGAGACGCGGCGGATGAGCGCGGAAGAGCAGCCGCTTGTGGGGTCGGTGCCCGCGACGCCGGCAGCGGGGGCGCCGCCGTATGGCCCGACGGTCGCCGCTGGTGATCTGCCCCAAGCTGGCGGCATACCGGGCGCGCCGCCATATGGCCCGACGGTCTCTGCTGGTGATCTGCCCCAAGCTGGCGGCATACCGGGGGCGCCTTCCGGCTACGGGCCGACGGTGCTGGCGGATGATGTGCCGCCGCCCGATCCTTCCTCGAATCCCTGGAAGCCGGGAGAGTAGGACGTTCGAAGGAGACGTCATGAGCTGGCGCACATCATCCAAAAATGAAAATGGTGGCCTGGGCGCAGTCTGAAGTTTGCGTTACATTTGCCACGCAAGTGATTTTTCTCGCTTTTTCGCTGGTTCGCTGATTCGCTGACTGCTGACTCGCTGACCTCTATTTTCGAAGGAAGGGGATGACGACGATGTTGGCTGAGACGCCGGCGGGGGAGTATTTGGGGCGGACGAAGCCACCGCTGTTGACCCTGGAGATCGGGGGGGCAACCGATGTGGGCCGCGAGCGCGTTGTCAACGAGGACGCGATTTACCCCGACGCCGTGTCCGGCAAACGCTTCTACACCCCCTCGCCTGACGAGCTGGCCCGCAAAGGGCAGCTGCTGCTCGTGGCGGATGGCATCGGCGGCGAGCAATTCGGGAGCGTGGCAAGCCAGTGGGCCATCTATCTCATCGCTGAGCGCTATTACACGCTGCCCGGCGCGGATCTCATCCTGGACTTGCGCGAGGCGATCGAGTACGCCAACGCTGCGTTGTACCGCTATTTGCAGAGCGCGGGAGCCACGCAGGCCGGCAGCACCCTGGCCGCAGCGGTGATCCATGGGGGGATGCTGTACCTGGCGAACGTCGGCGACAGCCGGGTCTATCTGCTGCGCCAGGGGGCGCTGTATCAGCAGACCCGCGATCACACGCTGGCGCAACAGAAAGCGGATCAGGGGGTCATTCCGCAATCCGAGACAGCGATTGATCCCGACGCCGGCGTGCTCACCCGCGCCCTGGGAGCTGCTCCTGCGGTGACGGTGGACATCTTCCGCCCGCTGCCGCTCGCCCCCGGCGATATGGTGGTGTTGTGCTCCGATGGCCTGTATGAACTGATCCCCGAAGCTGAAATCGCACGGGTCGCGCTCAGTGCGGCGCCGCGCCGCGCCGTCGAACGGTTGATCGAGGACGCCAATGAACGCGGCGGCTACGACAACATCTCCCTCATCCTCGTGCGGGTGAGTGGCAGCGCTGCCGCCCGGGCGGACTGGCTGGCGCCGCTCAAGACGGATCTGGCGCAGCTGCCGCCCTCACAGCGGCGGATGCTGTGGATCGCGCTGGCGGTGATCGCCCTGGTCATTTTCGTGGCCGCGCTGATGTGGGGTTGGTGTCTCTATGCGCCGGCAGCTCCTGCGACCTCCGGGATGGCGGTCTTGCTGGCGTTATGCCGGGTATCGAGGAGGTGTGGATGGCTGATGAAATCGCCTTGACGGTACAGACCAACAAGACGGCGTTCCCGCTTACGGAAGGGCCGCAGTTAGCCTATGTGCTCCTCACCGCGCAGCCTGCTGACGCGCTGGCGGCGGTGCAGATGCCGCTCAACTTCAGCCTGGTGCTGGATCATAGCGGCTCGATGAGCGGCGCGAAGATCGAAAACCTCAAAGCGGCGGCGTGTCTGGCCGTGGATGAGATGACGCCGCAAGACCGGCTCGCGGTGGTGATCTTCGATGACACCGTGCAGGTCGTGGTGCCCGCTCAGCCGGTTGCCGACCCGGCGGCCATCAAGGCCCGCATTGACAAAATCCGTGCGGGGGGCGGGACGAAGATTTCGCAGGGGATGCGCGCTGGAGTGGAGGAGCTCGCTCGCGGCGTGCGAGCGGATCGCGTGAGCCGGATGTTGTTGCTCACCGATGGGGAGACCTATGGCGATGAGGATGAGTGCCGGCAGCTGGCAGCGGCGGCGGGACGCCAGGGTATCGCCATCACGGCGCTGGGACTCGGCGAGGGCTGGAATGAGGCCTTGCTCGACGCGCTCGCGCAGGCCAGCGGCGGCGTCTCCGATTTTATTCCGGAGGGGCAGCCGGAGACGGTGCTGAAGACGTTCCGGGAGCAGGTGCGCGGCGCTCAACGCA
>JAAZNO010000585.1 GCA_012798275.1 Chloroflexota bacterium | reverse complement strand
GGCGGGGATGGAAGTGCGCTTTGCGACTTGCGATCTGGGTCCTGGCGCCCATCCCAACGCCCTGCGGATGACCATGGAGGCGGGCGCCACGCAGTGCAGCATGACCGGCGCTTCGGTTGGCGGCGGCCTGGTGCTGATCACCACCGTGGACGATTACGAGGTGGATTTCTCCGGCGCCTACCACACCCTCCTCATCGTCTCGCAGGATCGTCCCGGCACCATCAACGCGGTGACCAACTGGCTCGCGGCGCATCAGATCAACGTAGCCTTTCTGAGTGTGGGACGCAAAGAGCGGGGCGGCGATTCCATTATGCTTATCGAGACGGATGATCCCGTCCCCGCCGCCGTGACCAAAGGCCTGGCGACTTTCCCATGGGTACGTTGGGTGCGTTATGTTCCGCGCATCACCGACGCTTGAGTTATCTTCCCGGCCTGTGCCACCTGTGGCTTGTTCCAGTTTTTTTCTTGCTCAACCTGTGCAATCTGTGGATTGTCTTCGACGATGATGTCCTATGAAACCTTTGACTTCCATTGCCGAGTGGGTAGCGCAGGCTGAGGCGCAAAGCTGCAGCCTGCATGAGGTAGCGCTTCAGGTTGAGGCGCAGGTGAGCGGGCAATCGCGCGAGGCTATTGTCGCTCAATTCCAGCAACGACTGGCAATCATGCGCGACAGTGTGTCGCGGGGACTGGCGACACGCCAGGGGCGCTCGCTCAGCGGGATGACTGGCGGGGACGCGCAGCGCCTGGCCGCCTGGCTGGAGGAGGGACACACCCCCGCGAGCGGCCCGATTTTGAGCCGCGCCATGCTCTATGCCATCGCCGTCGGCGAGGTCAACGCGGCGATGGGCTGCATCGTAGCGGCGCCGACGGCCGGCTCTTCGGGCGTGCTGCCGGGCGTGTTGTTTTCCTTGCAGGAGGGGCTGGGGCTTTCCGAGATGACGGTGCTGCAGGGGCTGATCACCGCCGGCGCTGTGGGGGTAGTCATCGGTTGGCGGGCCATGCTTTCCGGCGCGGAGGGAGGCTGTCAGGCCGAAGTGGGAGCCGCCGCAGCGATGGCGGCGGCCGCGGCGGCGGAGTTGCAGGGAGGCTCGCCGCGACAATCGGCGCATGCCCTGGCGATCACCCTCAAGAACATGCTGGGACTGGTCTGTGACCCGGTCGCCGGCCTGGTGGAAGTGCCCTGCATCTTGCGCAATGCCAGCGGCGCCGCGCAGGCGTTGCTCGCCGCTGACCTGGCGCTGGCGGGCGTCGAGAGCGTCATCCCGCCGGACGAGGTGATTGACGCCATGGGGCAGGTTGGCCGGCTTCTGGACGTGCGTTTCAAGGAAACGGCGCAGGGAGGCATCGCGGCCTCGCCTACGGGCAGGCGCCTCGCGGCCCAACTGCGCTCGGAATGGGACGAGTGAGGTCACCGGGCCGGCGGTTAGCGGGCGGCCTCTCCCATCTGGGGCGCCATCCACGCCGCGATGGCCGTTGTCAGCGGCACGGCGAGCAGCAATCCCAGGCTGCCCACCAGTGTGCGCACAACCTCCTCGGCGATAAATTCGCGGTTGAGGGTGAGATACCACGGCTCGGTGTACAGCGCAAACAGGATGATGAGGGGCAGTGCCGTGCTGGCATAGGCGAGCACCAGCGTGTTCACCATCGAGGCCAGATGCGCGTTGCCGATCTTCATCCCCCGGCGGAAAATCTCCCGAACGGTCAACGCCGGATTGGCTTCGGCGATCTCGTAAACACTCACTGCCTGAGCGAGCACCACATCATCGAGCACGCCGCTCGCGCCGATCACGATGCCCGCGAGTAAAAGTCCCCGCATGTCGAGGGTGACGCCGGTGGCTTGCAGATAGAGAGTTTCCTCAGAGCCAAAGCCGGTGAGTGCGCTGACTTCAACCCACAGCAGCGCCAGCAGCGCCGTGACGCTGAGACAGCCCAACAGCGCCAGAAAGGCCGTGTGTGTGCGAATATTCCACCCCTGAATCAGATACAGCGTCACGGCCATCAGGGTACCCATCCCCACGAACGTTACCAGCAGGGGAGCGCGTCCCGCGAGCAGCTGCGGGAGGATGAAGCCGCCGATGGCCGCCAGGCTCAGCAGCAGACCGAGAAGCGCGCGTAATCCCTGTCCGCGGCCTACTCCCAGGGTGACTGCCACGAACAGCGCCGCGAGCAGCGCCAGCGGGGTGAGTCGCACCCGATCGGCGAGGAAGGGAACGACTTGACCATCGGGCTGCTGCGCGAGGATGATCAGCACCCGCTGCCCGGCGCGGGGAGTGATGCTACTCGTCTGTTCCATCCGCCGTTGATTGAGGGTCATGGTCTGTCCCTCGAAGGGTCCCTCCGAGAGAATTTGCACCTCGATATCGCGGGAATAGAGCTGCTCGCCAGTGGGCATCTCACTGACAGTCTCATCGCCTACCGCCAGCACCTTTGCCTGGACGGTGTTTTCCTGCGTGGCGTTTTGTGAGGCGAATTTCTCGGGCGGGCGCGTGACGTGCAGCACGCCGAGCGCGATAATCAGCAGGATCAGCGACAGAATGGCTACTCCTTCGAGCAGATATTGATTTGTATGAGCCGAGCGATGCGACATTTGAGATCATCCTTTTCTAACCGGTCATCGGAGCGCTCATGCAACGCCCCCTCATGGCCCTCATGGAATTGCAAAGTGCCATGGGGGCATTATAACTCAAGTGGGCCACGTGACTTTTGAGGGACGTTTATTGCGTCCCTGGTGGCGCACGGTTTTGTATTTTGACCGGCTTAGCATACAATTGCAGGGTGTAAACGTAAGTGATTCGCCGATTCGCTGAGGAGGGGCGTATGCACATCGCATTTCTGAATCCGCAGGGCAATTTCGACGCCAAAGACAGCTACTGGACAGAGCACCCTGATTTTGGGGGACAGCTGGTCTACGTGAAACAGGTGGCGCTCGCCATGGCTGCGCAGGGGCACACGGTGGACCTCTTCACCCGCCAGATCCAGGATCCGGCATGGCCGGAGTTCGCCGCTCCCTTCGATCGCTATCCCGAATCCGAACGGGTGCGGATCGTGCGTCTGCCCGCTGGTCCGCCCGAATTTCTGCGCAAGGAATTGCTCTGGCCCCATCTGGTGCAGGATTGGGTCCCGCGGCTATTGGAATTCTTTCACGTCCGTGGACCGCGTCCTGACGCCATCACCACGCATTACGGCGACGGCGGCCTGTGCGGCGTGCTGATCGAGGCCGAGACCGGTATCCCCTTCACCTTCACCGGACATTCCCTCGGCGCTCAGAAACTCGACAAGCTGCATCCGACGGCGGAAAACCTGGCGCAGCTCGACGCGCAGTATTTTTTCTCGCGGCGGATTGCGGCGGAGCGCCTGAGCATGAACCGCTCGGCGGTGAATATCACCAGCACGCGCCAGGAGCGCTTCGAGCAATATGGCCATCCCGCCTATCACGGCGCCGTGGAGGTGACCGATGATCGGCGTTTTGTCGTGATCCCGCCGGGGGTCAACCTGCTGACGTTCAGCCGGGACGCGCGTTATGTCGGCGAGGCGCTGGTGCAGGGACACGTGCGCGCCATGCTCGCGCGCGATCTCGCCGAAGGGCGGCGGGAGTTGCCGGCGATCATCGCGTCCAGCCGGCTCGATCCCAAGAAAAATCACCTCGCGCTCGTGCAGGCGTATGCCCAATCGCCGGCGTTGCAGGCGGCGGCGAACCTCGTCATCTTCACCGGCGCTCTGGAAAATCCCCTGCGGGAGGATTCCCAGGCCAGCGTGGGCGAACGGGCGGTGCTGGCGCAGATCCGGCAGGTGATTGAAGCTCACGCTCTGTGGGGGAAAGTGAGCGCCTTTGCCATTCAGGGACAGCCGGCGTTGGCGGCGGCATATCGCTTCCTGGCGCAGCGCCCTGGCTCCCTCTTCGCGCTGACGGCGCTGTATGAACCTTTCGGCCTCGCGCCCCTGGAAGCGGCGGCGGCGGGCCTGCCCCTCGTGGTGACGCGCAACGGCGGTCCCAGCGAGAGTCTGTTCGAGGACGGCGTGGAGTACGGTGTGCTTGTGGATCCTGCCGATCCGGCGGACATCGCGCGCGGGCTGGAGCGCCTGGTGCTGGATCACGAGGCGTGGGCCGAATTCGCCCGCCGCGGACGGCAGCGAGTGCTTGACCGCTACACCTGGGAGCGCACGGCGGAGGCGTATCTCCGGGTCATTGAGGAGCTCGTCGCCGCTCCCGCCGCGCGCCGACCGGCGGAGCTGCTGCCCATTCCCGCCTGGTTCCGCAATCCGGCGGCGGGGGACGAGGAGTTGCTGGCGGCCTTGCGGCCGTTCGTCGGCTGACACGAGCGTGCACTATCCAGGAATGTGAAAGGAATTTCTCATCTGATTCGTGAAATTCGTGTTCATTCGGGGCCATTTTCGAGGGGGGGGGTATGAACCTATCCATTCCCGGCGGTGATTTGGATTTGCTGGTCATCGGTGAGACGTTGATTGACTTCATCTCGGTCGAGGAGACGGAATCGCTGCTGGAAGCGACGACGTTTCAGCGTTTTGCTGGCGGCTCGCCCGCGAACATCGCTGCCAACGTCGCCAAATTGGGCGGACAGGCGGCAGTCATCTCCAAGACGGGGATGGGCGCCTTTGGGCAATTCCTCAAGGCGGAGCTGGGCCGCGCGGGCGTGCAAACCCAATACATGGTCATGGATCATCGCGTGCGGACGAGCATCATTTTCGTCTCCCGCACCAAGGGCACGCCCGATTTCGAGCCGTTCCGCGACGCCGACTTCCGCCTGGAACCCCGCGAGATCAGCGAGGAGGCCATCGCACGCGCCAAAGTCGTCCATGCCTCCATGTGGCCCCTGTCGCGCGAGCCCGCCCGCTCGGCGGTGGAGAAGGCCTTCGTGTTGGCGCAAGAGCAGGGCAAACTGATCTCCCTCGATCCCAATTACAGCTCGCGCATCTGGCCCGACACCCGCGAGGCTAGAGAGGTGATCCGGCATATGATGAGCTACACGACCCTCACCAAGCCCTCGCTGGATGACGCCCGGCGGCTCTTCGGCGAGGGGCAGTCGCCGGAGCACTACATCGCCCGGTTCCACGAGATGGGGCCGCGCGTGGTGGTGTTCACCATGGGCGGGGCCGGGATGATCCTCTCCGTGGAAGGACAGCAGACTTTCATCCCCGCTCAGCCGGTTAAAGTTGTGGACGCGACCGGGGCCGGCGATTCCTTCTGGGCGGGATTCCTGATGGCGCTGCTCGACGGCCATCCGCTGGAGCGCTGCGTGCTGTTCGCGCGCGAGATCGTCGGGCGCAAGCTCGCCCGTATCGGCCCGCTGCCGGACAACCTGGATCGCGCGGAGATTTACAAGGCCATCGAGATGGGCAATGGATGAGGCGCCCCTCACCCATTACCCCTCACCCATTACCTGCTTATAAGGAGCAACCCCCATGACAACCGATTGGTACAAAGATGCGGTGATTTACGAAGTGCAGGTGCGCGCGTTTTGTGATAGCAACGGCGACGGCAAAGGTGATCTGGCGGGCCTGACCTCGAAGCTGGACTATCTACAGGCTCTGGGAGTGGACACCATCTGGATGCTGCCGATTTTCCCCTCACCACTGCGGGATGACGGCTACGACGTGGCCGATTACACGCAGATCCATCCCCATTTCGGCGCCCTCGAGGATTTCAAGGCCCTGCTCGAAGCGGCGCACGCCCGAGGCCTGCGCGTGCTCGTGGAACTCGTGATCAATCACACGTCGGATCAACACCCCTGGTTCCAGGCGTCGCACGATCCCCAACACCCGGAACATGCGAAATACCGCGATTGGTACGTCTGGAGCGACACCGACGATAAATATCGCGGCGTGCGGATCATCTTCCTCGACACGGAGCCTTCCAACTGGAGCTTCGACCCGGTCCGCGGGCAGTATTTCTGGCATCGGTTTTTCAGTCACCAACCGGATTTGAATTACGACCATCCCGAAGTGCAGCGCGCGATGCTTAAGACGGTCCAGTATTGGATTGACCTGGGCGTGGATGGCTT
>JAAZNO010000584.1 GCA_012798275.1 Chloroflexota bacterium | reverse complement strand
GGGGCTCTGAGCCGGGAAGGGGAGTGAGTTGTGGAAACGTGTGAGGGTGCGAAGATGCGAACGTGGGCACGTATTTGTTTTTGAAGGAGACAGGATGTCATCGAAGACGAGGGTGCTGATTGCGGTAGGGGTGTTGGTGCTGATTGTGGCGGCGGTGTTGGGTCTGGAGGCGTTGCGTCGGCGGAGTGTTGCCACGCCGGACCTGCCGCCCGGCAGCATTCCCATCATGCTTGACGGGCGGTTTGCGGCGGCGTTCACGCCGGCGGACCTCGAGCGCTTGCAAACGGTGAGTTTTGTGGACGCGGAGGAGGGCAAGACGCAGGAGGGCTGGCTGTTGTGCGATGTGTTGCGCCTCACGCTGGACGTCGAGACGTTCGCGCCGCAGACCACGATCACGGTGAGCAGCACGAGCAGCGGCAAATCGGCGCAGCTCACCTGGGCCGAGGTGGCAGATCCCGCCAACTGGGTGATGTTCGACCTGGCGGGTCGGGGCACGTTGAAACTGGTCTCGGCGCTGGAGCGTCTGGACACCCGCGACGAATGGGTGCAGGACGTGGACAGTATTGTCATCGAGCAGCCATGAAGGAACGCTATTTTTCCACATTTCAGTTGATCATGCTGGCGCTGTTTTCGGCGCTGGTGGTGGCGGCGAAGGTGGCGCTGCGGTTGCCGCTACAGATGTCGGGACATTCGGGCATCTTCTGGATGGCGATTATCATCGTGGCGGCGGGGGTGGTGCCCAGGCGCGGCGCCGCGACGCTCGTGGGACTGACTTCCGGCATCCTGGCGGCGTTTCTGGGAGTGGGCGATTTCGGCGCGCTGAACACGCTGCTCTCCTATACCGCCGTGGGTCTGGGGACCGATCTCGCCTTGTTGCTGCTGGGCGACCCCGCCCAGCCGGTGATGGCGATGCTGGCAGCAGTTTTCGGCCATGTGGCCAAATTCCTGGTCAAATGGGGGATGGGCGTCCTCACTGGCGCGCCGGTGGGCTTTGTGGCGCTGGGGCTGGCGCGCGCGCTGTTGAACTATGTGATTTTCGGCGCTATCGGCGGCTTGCTGGGCAGCCTCACCCTGGCAGCGTTGCGTAAAGCCGGATTCTTCGCGTACATTGCGGAGAAGAAGTAATGGTATGATTTTGTAATAATACAAAAGTTCACAGAATGCTCCAATTGCCTGGCCTCACTTTCAGGTATTGCCCCTATAATGAGAAGGTGTTGACTGCTCCCGTCCGTGCGGTTGGCCGCTTTCCCGATTCTCTCAGAAGTTGACATGTTCCTGCGGCACATCACCGCAAATGAAAATGACGTGGGCACGGGCTTTATTTTCTGAGAACTTACGGTACGCATCACGCATGACGCATTTTTTTCAGGAGCGCAATGGCTTCGCTGACGGTCCAACAACGTGACATCCTGCAGGTGCTGTTGCGCCGGAATGAGGCGGCGACGCTGGCCGACATTGCGGCAGAGACTCATCTGACGCCACGCCAGGTCATTTATCGGTTGACGGGTGTGCGTGTGTGGGTGGAGCAGCACGGGGCGCAGCTGGATTCACGACCGGGGGTCGGCTATGCGATCCTCTGTTCGGCGGTTCAACGTCATGCCTTGCTCAAAGAGCTGCAGGGGGGCTCCCCTTTCAATCTGGTGCTGAACGCGGGTCAGCGCGCCCAATTGCTGGCCTTCGCCGTTCTCACGCTGGAAAAGCCGCTCATCCTCAAGCAGATTCAGCAGTGGCTGGACGTCTCCCGCGCTACGGCGCTCAAGGATCTCAGCCTGATTGAGAGCTGGCTGGCGCGTTTTGACCTGCACCTGAAAGGACGTCCGCATTACGGGTTTCTGATGCAGGGCGAGGAATTGGACCGGCGTCAGGCGCTGGTCGCGCTGCTCTGGGGCGACACGCCGTTCTCCAGTCCCCTACTGAAGGTCACTTACGATGCCGGTTTGCTGTTTGCGCTGGCCGAGGAGGCGCCGCTCTCCCCGCTGGTGCAACAGATGCACGCCCAATTGCAGAAGTGGGACGTCCATGCCGCTTTCGAGTGGGTGGCGCAGGCTGAGGTGCAGATGCGAGGCCGTTTCGCCGACAACGCGGTGATGCACCTGGCGCTGGCCCTGGCCATCCAGCATGAACGGGTGCGCGCGGGCAAGTTCTGCACCTGTAAGGAAGAGGATTTGCGCTGGTTGAAGGAACAGCCGGTCTGGGAGGCGACGGGGTATCTGAGCCGTCTCATGTGGCCCGAACCGGCTGTCGTTCCCGAAGCGGAGACCGCTGTCATTGCCATGCACCTGCTGGTCGGCATTCGCAATGAGGAATGGCCCGGCGAGCCTTATACCACGCCGGAGCTGGCGGCGCTCATTGATCTGCTGATGGAGAATGTGGCCGGCGCCTTTTTCGAACCGGGGTTGCGCCACGATCTGGCCTTGCGTGAAGGGCTCCTGGCGCACATCGGCCCGGCGCTGATGCGGCAGCGTTTTGGGCTTTGGACTCCCCCGGCGGCGCCCGACCAGGAGATCGCGCAAGAGTGTTTTCGTGAATACAAAATCGCGCAGACACTTGCGGCCCTGGTTGAGGAGCAGGTGGGCGTCGAACTGTCGGCGGGGGAGATTGATGCACTGACCTTGCTGCTGCGGGCGGCCTACGTCCGCGCGCGACCGGAGCGGCGCTGGCGCGTTTTCGTCGTTTGCCCGGCGGGAATGGCGACCGCGCAGTTGCTGGCCGCCCGCTTGAAAACCCGCTTCCCAAATCTGGAAATTCTGGGGGTGCTCTCGCAGCGTGAGCTGTCTTCTGAACGGGTACGTCAGGCGAATTTCCTGATCACCACCACGCCGCTGGAGCCGCTGGTGGCCAGGATACCGGTCATTGAGGTGCATCCCTTGTTGTTGCCGCGGGATGTGGCGGCGATTTCTAAATGCTTGAATGGATAAAGTTCGGCGCAGAGGAGGTGCCTATCGAGATACATTAGCGGTTGATGGATCCGTCGTGGGTAGGAATGTCTGAGAACCTATTTGCCTCATCTCATTTTGAAAGGAGCAACTGTCATGCGCGAGAAGATTCAGCGGTTTGGTAGTTTTTTGGCAGCCATGATCATCCCTAACATTGGCGCCTTCATTGCCTGGGGTCTGCTCACGGCGTTGTTCATCCCCACAGGCTGGCTCCCCAATGAAAAACTGGCCGAGATGGTCGGTCCCATGATCACCTATTTGCTGCCGATTCTGATTGGCTTTACCGGCGGCAAGGTCGTCCATGAGTGGCGCGGCGGCGTTGTGGGTGCGGCGGCGACGATGGGTGTGATCGTGGGAACGGACGTGCCGATGTTCATCGGCGCGATGGTCATGGGGCCGCTTGCCGGCTTCCTGATGAAGCAGTTTGACAAGCTGGTCGAGGACAAGATCCCCAGCGGCTTCGAGATGTTGATCAACAACTTCTCCGCCGGCATCCTGGGGCTGATCCTGGCGATTGTGGGCCATCTGCTCATCGGCCCGGTCGTGCTAGGGCTGACCAATGCGTTGGGGTCTGGCGTGCAATTCCTGGTGGACAGGCGCCTGCTGCCGCTGGCGGACATCATCATCGAGCCAGCGAAGGTGTTGTTCTTGAACAACGCCATCAATCATGGCATCCTCGGCCCGATCGGCGTCACGCAGGTAGAGAAGGCCGGACGCTCCGTGCTGTTCATGCTGGAGTCGAACCCCGGGCCAGGCCTGGGCTTGCTGCTCGCCTATTGGTTCGCCGGCAAGGGGATGTCGAAGGAATCTGCGCCGGGCGCGATCATCATTCACTTCCTCGGCGGCATCCATGAGATTTATTTCCCCTATGTGCTGGCGCATCCGGTCATGATTCTGGCGCTGTGGGCCGGCGGCATCCTGGCCGATCTGTGGTTCGTGATCACCGGGGCGGGGTTGGTCGCTACGCCTTCGCCTGGCTCCATCTTCGCCTACCTCGCCGTGATCCCCAAGGGACAGCATTTCCCTGTGTTGATGGGCATCTTGATTGCGGCAGTGGCCTCTTTCCTGGTCGGTTCTTTCATCCTGCGCGTTATGCCGGTGAAGGAAGACGAGGAGAAATAGAGAAGCGGCGTAACCTGCACGCTACGGCGGCATGACGAGGCCCGACGGGTCCCGGCCTATCGGGCCTCGGTGGTTACCTGGCTACTTTGCATTGGACTCAAAGCGACATGAGCGCTTTGGCCTTCTGGTATGAGATTTTGAACTTGGTTTGTATTTTGTTTCACATAGGGAGGTTCTAAAATGGCGCATTCGGTTCCTGCTGCAAAGGTTAAAAAAATCGTTATTGCTTGTGAGGCCGGGATGGGGTCCAGCCTCATGGCGGCCAACAAGCTCAAGCAGATGCTCAAGAAGGCCGGTTTCCAGAACATCGAGGTGGCGCACAGCCCGGTGCGAGCGATCACGGAGGACGCGCAGATCGTGCTCTCGCATGAGGGGCTGTCGGAGATGGCTCGCGCCAGGGCCCCGTGGGCCGTGTGTTTTGCCTTCAAAAACTTCATGAACATCCCGGCATATGATAAGATCATCGAGGCCTTGAAAAACAACGCCGATATTGTGGAGGATTGAGGCCATGGCGATTCTAACCGAGGCTCTGGTGCGTCTGAACGCCGTGGCGGACTCGAAAGAGGCGGCCATCAAAATGGCGGGGGATTTGCTCGTGCAGGCGGGGCGGGTGACGCCGGCCTATGTCGAGGGGATGCTGGCGCGCGAGCGCACCATGTCCACCTACATGGGCAACGGTGTAGCGATCCCGCACGGCGAGTTCGAGAACCGGGCCGACATCCTCGAAACGGGTATCTCGGTGGTGCAATTCCCGGAAGGGATTGTGTGGGAGGACGAGGAACGGGCGTATCTGGTGATCGGCATTGCGGCCAAGGCAGATGAGCACATCACGGTGCTGGCCAACCTCGCCGAGGTGGTTGAAGAGGAGGAAGATGTGGCGGCATTGGTGCGGGCGACCGATCCCCAAGTCATCATTCAACGTCTCGGTCGTCCGGTGCAGGAAGCATAGGTTAGAAATTAGAAGTTAGCAATGGGAGGTGTGACAATGGGCAGCTTTGAACGGTATCGGTCGCTGGCGGCGCCCTTGCCCGCCCAGACCTGGGCCTGGAACATGGTCGGCGCGGGCGTGGAGAACATCGGCCGCGGAGGCAAACCCGAACTCGAACCGGTGCCGACGCCGGGGTCGGATCAACTGTTGGTGCGCGTGGATGCCGTGGGGATGTGCTTCTCCGACGTCAAGCTGATCAAGCAGGGCGGGCAACATCCCAAGCTCCACAACCGCGATCTGAGCGTCAACCCCACGCGCCTGGGGCACGAGGTGGCTATGACGGTGGTGCAGGTCGGCACCGCGCTGCAAGAGCGCTTTCATCCGGCGCAGCGATTGGTGTTGCAACCGGACATCTACGATGCGCAGGGACGGAACACGGCCTACGGCTATAGCATCCCCGGCGGCCTGATTCAATTCCATCTCGTCGGGCCGGAGGTGCTTGCCGCAGGCCCCGATCAGCAGACCTGCTATGTCCTCCCGCTGGAGGGCGATCTGGGATACGCGGCCGCGGCGTTGACGGAGCCGTGGGCCTGCGTCGAAGCGGCCTACACGCAGCGCCGTCGCCTGGAGGTTTTGAAAGGCGGCTCGCTGTGGATCTGGGGACATCCCGACGATCCGACCCCTTATGTCTTCTCCGCCGGGCTGGAAAACCCGGCGCGCATCGTGCTGAGCGATGTTCCTCCCGCCGTCGAGGCGCTGGTGCGGGCTGAGGCCCGACGCCGCCCGGTGGAAATCATCGAGCGCAACGGTCTGACGGTGGAGGTGCTGGCAGACCTGCGCGCGTTGACCGATGGAGCGGGCTTTGACGACATCATCGTGCTCGATCCCCGCTCGGCAGAAGGGGTGAGCGCCGCTGCGCGCCTCATCGCACGACGGGGCACCTTCAACCTGGTGGGGCAGACGCCGTTGGATGGCCTCTGTCAGGTGGACGTCGGGCGCATTCACTACGATTACACGGCCTATCTCGGCAACCGAGGGCCGGACATCGCGGCGTCGTATGGGAAGGCGCGCAATCGCTGCGAGCTGCGCACGGGCGGAACGGCGGTCTTTGTGGGCGCTGGCGGGCCGATGGGACAGATGCACGTCCAGCGTGCGCTGGAGTTGCCCGAAGGGCCGGCGGTGGTCGTCGCCACCGATGTCAACGCTGAGCGTTTGGCGATCCTTGAGGCCCAATTCGCCCCGCTCGCCGCGCAACACGGCAAAACGCTGGTCATCTTCAATCCCAATGCGGCGGAGAAGTCGTTGGCGGAGCTCGTGCGGGAGTTGACCGGCGGGCAGGGCGCCGATGACGTGGTGGTGTCAGTTCCCGCCGCGGCGGTGATGGCTGACGCGGCGACCCTGCTGAAGGCCGACGGCATGTTGGTGTTCTTTGCGGGCGTGCCCAATGGGACGTATGCGCCGCTTGACCTGAGCCTCATCTATCTGCACAACGCCCAATTCACCGGCACCTCCGGCTCCACTCTGGCCGATCAGCAGCTGGTGATCAACAAAGCGCTGGCGGGAAAGCTCTCGCCTAACCGCTCGGTGGCGGCGGTGGGCGGCCTCAACGTGGCCGCGGAAGGGGCGCGGGCGATGATAGAAGGCCGCTTTGCGGGCAAGATCGTCATCTATCCGCAACTCATTGGCCTGCCGCTGTTGGGACTGGCGGAACTGGCGGAGCAATATCCCGACATCGGCGCGGCGATGGGCCCCGGCCACGTCTGGACCAACGAGGCCGAGCGGCGTCTGATCGAAACTTTCTGGCAGGGCTGACATGATCTACACCGTGACCCTCAATCCTGCCCTGGATCGCGAACTCACCGTGCCGGAGATCCGCTTCAACGATGTGCTGCGGGCGACGGTGGTGCGAATTGACTTCGGCGGCAAGGGCTTCAACGTCTCCCGGGCGCTGCACGCGCTGGGGGGCGAGAGCGTCGCGTTGGGATTCGTCGGGGGAGGGACGGGTGCGCGGATCGCGCGCGGACTCGCCGGGTTGGGAATCCGCACGGACTTTGTGGAGATTGCTGATGAAACCCGCACTAACGTGAGCATCGTCAGCGAAAGGCTCCCTCAACACATCAAAGTCAACGAAGCCGGGCCGGTGATCTCGCCGGAGGAGGGGGCTGCCTTGCTCTCCAAAGTGGCCTCCCTGGCGCAGGCGGGCGATTGGTGGGTGCTCTCGGGCAGCCTGCCCCATGGCCTGCCGCCGACTTTCTACGCCGAGATCATCGAGTGCGTGCAGCGTGCGGGGGGCCGCGCGGTGTTGGACACGAGCGGGGAGCCCCTCAAGCGCGCTTGTGAGGTTCGTCCTTACCTGGTCAAGCCCAACGCTTTCGAGGCGACGGAGCTAACCGGCATTCCGGTCACTTCCCCAGAGGATTCCCAGGCGGCGGTGGCGGCCATCCACGCGCTGGGCGTGGCGCACGTCTACATGTCGTTTGGCAAGGCCGGCGCTCTGCTCTCCGACGGGCACGCTTGCTGGGTCGGCGCCGCCCCGGTGATCACCGAACGCAATCCCATCGGGGCGGGAGATAGCGCGGTCGCCGGCGTGATGTGGGGTCTGAGCCACGACTTGCCGTTGCCGGAGGTGTTGCGCTGGGGGATTGCCTGTGGCACGGCCGCCGCAAGCCTCCCCGGCACGACGATGGGCGATCTGGCATTGGTCTCTTCTTTCTTGGACCGGGTGGTCGTGCGTCGGCTGGAGGCAGGGGCCGGGCTCGACTGAACAGCCGTTAAGGGTGATGTGCATTTTCCTCTACAGAAAGGCGGCTTTCAAGTGAAGACATTTGAAATCGTGGTGCACAATCCTACCGGCTTGCACGCCAGGCCGGCCAAAGTCCTGGTCAATACGGCCAAGACCTTCAAATCTGCTGTCCGCATCGGGCATGGTGCCAAACAGGCGAACGCCAAAAGCCTGATCTCTGTGCTCACGTTGGGGGTGGAATCCGGCGGCGTGGTGCGCCTGGAAGTCGAAGGCGAGGACGAGGACGTCGCTGCCCTGGCGCTGCAGACGATCATCGAGCAGGGCCTGGGAGAAGGGACAGGCAAGCTTGTGACGGTGCCTGTTCCCGAGGTTCAAAAACCGGCAGCGGTGATGCCCGCACCTGCAGCAGCCACTGCGCCGTGTGCGAGCGAGCCGGGGCTGCCCCAACGCTTGCTCCGTGGCATTCCGGCGGCACCTGGCTTCGGCATCGGCCCGATCTTCCGTCTGGAACGCGCAAAAATCACGGTAAGCGACACCTTTACGGGCGTTAACCAGGAGCGCGCTTTGCTCCAGCAGGCGCTGGAAGCCGCGCGGGAGCAACTCCAACAGCTGCGGGCGCAGCTGCTCGGACAGGCCATTGCCAGCGAGGCCGCGATCTTCGAGGTGCATCTGGAGCTGCTGGAAGATCCCGACCTTCTGGAAGCGGTTTACGCCAACATCGAGCGGCAACACAACGCGGCGCAGGCATGGCAGGCCGCCATCGAGGCGCGGGCCAGGATGATGGCGGCGCTCGACGATCCCTTGCTGGCGGCGCGCGCGGCGGACATCCATGACGTGGGCTATCGCGTGTTGCGGTTGCTGGTCGGCGCCGACACCTCGGAGGCCATTCAGCTGCCTGACTATCCGGTGCTGGTGGTAGCGCACGATATTTCCCCCTCGGACACGGCGTCGCTGGATCCCCAACGGGTGTTGGGGTTCTGCACGGCAGTGGGTGGACCTACCGCCCATGCGGCGATCATTGCGCGGGCGATGGGTTTCCCAGCGGTCGTGAGCGTCGGCGAGGACGTGTTGAAGCTCGACAACGGCACGTTGGCGATCCTGGACGGCGTCGCCGGCACGCTGGTGATCGAGCCGGATGCGGAGACGCTGGCGCGCGCGCAGGAAGCGCAGCGGCTGTACCAGGCGCGCCGCCTGGCTGCGCAGGCGTCCTCGGCTGAGCCGGCGGTGACCCGTGACGGCCATCGCGTCGAAATTGTGGCGAACATTGGCGGTGTGGCGGACGCGCGCAAGGCGCACGCGGCCGGCGCCGAAGGGGTGGGGTTATTGCGGACGGAGTTCCTGTTCCTGGATCGCGCTTCCGCGCCGACAGAAACGGAGCAGTTCGAGGTCTACCGCGACATTGCCCTGGCCCTGGAGGGCCGACCCGTCATCATTCGGACCCTCGACATTGGAGGGGATAAGCCTCTGCCGTACATCAACCTGGCGCCGGAGGAAAATCCCTTCCTGGGCGAGCGGGGCATCCGGCTGTGTCTGGCGCGTCCCGACCTGCTC
>JAAZNO010000583.1 GCA_012798275.1 Chloroflexota bacterium | reverse complement strand
CAGCGCTCAAGGATAGAGCCCCCAACGGCCGTCCAGATACTGCATGAAATAGATTCGTCCATCCAGGCCTTTGAGATATTGATAGCTGGCGTATCTGCCGACTCCCGAAAAGCGTTGGGCCCAGGTTTCCCCGCCGCTCTCTGGCGCGATCGCCCATCCCAGGGTGGTGCGCACGTCGGTCTCGGTGCGCCACACCAACCCAAAGCCCCGTACTGGCTGATAGCGTCCTTCGGGGGGGACAAGGGTGGGGTCGTTCTCCGGGTCGCCCTCGCGGAAGCGGTCTGCGTAGGCGTGAAAATAGGGGCCCGTGAAAGTCGGCCCCTGGACGCCGCTGTTGTAGAAGACGTAGATCACGGCCTCGTTGGCCAGCCAGATCATGAAGCCGTTTTCGAAGGCCTGTTGGGCCGCCAGCGTATAGATGGGCTCTTGGGGGCAGCGGTCCGCGTAGGGGTTGCCGGCCAGCTCCGGAATCCAGGCGTAGACGCAGTGGATGTTGAGCTCCACCATGGCTTCTGTCTCGCCGGCCGCGTTGCGCAGCGTGAGGTGGATGGGGCTGGCGTCGGGGTTGATGCTGGCGCTGCCGTCGTTGGGGTCGCCATTGATTTCTACGGGCGGCGAGGGCATCGCATGGGCATCGAACCACCAGATGGCGGCGGAAGTCGCGCCTGTTCCCTTCCAATGCAAGACCACCGTCTCGCGCTCGGCGATGTCGGTGCGGTCTGCTGTAAAGGAGAGGATGACGGGGGGCGTGAGCTGCGGCGCAGGGGTGGGGGGCGGTGTGGAGGTGGAAGTGGCCGTCGGCGCTGGCGGTGTGGAGGGGAGAGTAGCTGGCGGCTGGCGTGTGGAAGTAGCTGACGGCCGGAGGGTGGACGTCGCCGGCGGTGTAGCGGGGGGGAGTGAGGGCGTCGGCGCCGTGACTGTCGGGCTGAGATCTGTCGCCGTGGCGGTCACGGCGACGACGTCTGCAGTTTCCGCCATTGGCGCGGCAGTTGGCCGGCCCGCACAGGCGGACATCAAGAGCGCGCTCAGCACGGCTCGCAGTACGGTCCCGAACATCCTATGTCGCTGCATGGCTGGTTCTCCCTGGAGAACTCTGTCGAAAGCACCTCACTTATAGTTTGCGCTATTTTCCGGTATTTGTCAATCTATTCCTTCCTGGTATAATTCAACTGTCAGGGTCTAACCTGCTGCGGGTCTGTCGGGCGAGAAAAGCTCCAGGGGCAGGGCGCTCGCAGCTTCAAGCGTTCACACTGGATGAGGTCATCACTGTGGAAAGTGCTGTTAAAAGCGAACAATACTGGGAAAGGTTCTCTGTTCTGCCGGGGGACCTGGATTACTTGATCAACGTTTTGCTGGAGAGCGAACGTCCGCAATCGTTGGAGACGCTCACCAGGCTCTTGATCGAGCATCGGCATCAACAATTGCAGGAAATGGCGACGCAATCGCTCTCGCAAGGGCGGATTTATCGTCCCGGCGAGCAGTATGCGAGCGGTGAGCGCGTCATCTTCCCGCATTTGGGGAACCTGTTGGGCACCGTTGTCGGCGTGCGCCCGGGTCACAATCCAGAGCACGAGCCCTTTTCGGTCCTCAAAGTGGCGCTGGATAAGGGTGAGGAACGGGAATTTG
>JAAZNO010000582.1 GCA_012798275.1 Chloroflexota bacterium | reverse complement strand
TGCGTCCGAGCGCCATCATCTCGCAGGTGCTGGCCGCCGTGCCGGTGGTGGCGGAAGCGGACGCTTCCTGCCGCATCTATCCCGCGTCGTGCACGATCGCCGTTCGAGAGCGCGAGCCGGTGTTGCAATGGCTTGCGCCGGAAGGGGCCTTCTGGGTGGACGCGGAGGGGCTGGTGATGCCGGTGCGTTCGGAGCGCGAGGACCTGCCGGTCATCAGCGGCCCGCTGCCCGCCGGTGCGGTACCCCCGGCGGTGCTCGATGGGATGCGCGCCTTGCAGGCCCTGAACCTGCCAGGGGGCGCGGTGAGCTATCACCCCCAACGGGGATTGTTGTGGCACAGCCCCGACGGCGTGACAGTGGCGTTTGGGGTGGGAGCGGAGATGGCGCCGCGCTGGCAGCTCTATGAGCGCTTGTTGACCCAGCTCCGCGCGGAGGGGATCACTCCCAGCGCTGTGGACGTGCGCTGTTTGCAGGCGCCGGTGTACAAAGTGAGCGGTGGTTGGTGAGGATGGCAGGCGGCCGGAAAACGTGGCGGGCTCATGGAATGCTCGGATGAGGTAGCGGCATGGAACAATCGGTGGTCGGCATTGACGTCGGCAGTCACAAGATAGAGGTGTTGGTTGGCGAGGTCAGCGAGAACGGCGGAACCCGCATCGTGGGGGTGGGGCAGGCGCCGTCGCGGGGCGTGCGCAAGGGCGTCATCGTCAATGTCGCGGAGGCGACCGCGGCGATCGCCGAAGCCGTCGCGCGAGCGGAACAGAGCTCCGGCTACCAGATCGAGCGGGCGTATGTGAGCATCAACGGCGCGCACATCAGCTCGCGCAACAGTCCGGGCGTGGTCGGCGTCTCGCGGCGTGATCGGGGCATCACGGCAGAGGATGTGGATCGCGCGCTGGAAGCCGCCGGGGCGATCGCGCTGCCGCAGAATCAGGAGCTGCTGCACATCATCCCGCGTGCGTATATCGTGGACGGGCAGAACGGGGTGCGCGATCCCCTGGGGATGCACGGCTTTCGCCTGGAAGTGGAAGCGCATGTGGTGATGGGGTCCATGACCGCGATCCAGAACCTCACCAAATGCGTCAACGGCGCCGGTGTCGAGGTGAGCGAATTGGTATTGAGCAGTCTGGCCGCCGGGGCCTCGTTGCTCACCAACACCGAGAAGGAAATGGGCGTGGTGCTCGTGGACATTGGCGAGGGCACGACCGACATTGCCATCTTCATTGAGGGGACGGTCTGGTACACGCGCACGTTGCCCATGGGCGGGGAATATATCACCAACGACATTGCCATTGGCTTGCGGCTGCCGCCGGAGACGGCGGAAGAGGTGAAGTTGCGCTATGGACACGCGATGATGGCGCAGGTGGCGGAAGATGAGCGCTTCACGATTTCGCCGTATGGCGAGAGTGCGCCGGTGGTCGTCCCGCGTTGGAAACTGGCGCAGATTGTGATGGCGCGCAGTGAGGAGATTCTGGAAAACGTGCAGCAGGAGATCAAGCGTTCGGGCTACGATGGCTTGCTGCCGGCGGGACTGGTGCTTTGCGGGGGAACGGCGCTGCTACCGGGATTCCGCGATCTGGCGCGGGATATTTTTGACTTGCCGGTGCAGATCGGCGTGCCGCAAGGGTTGGGAGGCCTGGCGGATAAGGTCGCCTCACCAGCCTCGGCGGTGAGCGTCGGGCTGTTGAAGTGGACCCCGATGTGGGAGGACGGGGGCGGCGCCAGCGCCTGGAAATCCTCACGCGCCTCGTGGTGGAAGCGGATAGGAAGCTGGTTGCGGGCTTTGATGCCAGGGTGAAGGTGCATTGAGAATTGAATCTCATTCAGGCTATTGTTTTATGGAGGTGGCAAAATGGGTGTCGTGGTTGAGAATTTCGCGCAGATTCGGGTAGTGGGGGTCGGCGGTGGCGGCTGCAATGCCGTCAATCGGATGATTGCCGAGGGCCTGCAGGGCGTGGATTTTATTGCCGTCAACACGGATGCGCAGGCGTTGATGCTCTCCGACGCGCCCAAGCGGGTGCGCCTGGGGGACAATGTGACGCGCGGCCTGGGCGCCGGCGGCAATCCCGAGTTCGGCCAGAAGGCAGCGGAGGAATCGGCAGCCGAGATGCTCGAGGTGCTCGACGGGGCCGATATGGTCTTCGTCACGGCGGGGATGGGCGGTGGCACCGGGACGGGCGCGGCGCCGGTCATCGCCCGCATCGCCAAGGAGCAGGTGAAAGCGCTGACAATTGGGGTGGTCACCCGCCCCTTCACCTTTGAGGGCTCGCGGCGACAGCGCACGGCGGTAGAGGGCATCGAGGCACTCAAGCAGGTGGTGGACACGCTGATCGTGATCCCTAACGA
>JAAZNO010000581.1 GCA_012798275.1 Chloroflexota bacterium | reverse complement strand
CTCCAACGTTGCCGGGGCCGAATAGGTGGCCGTGCTCACCCGCGTATCCACGAGCGGCGCGGTAAACACCGGGGTGCGATCCACCTGCACGCGATAGCCGGTTACCAGCGGCTGCGCCTTCCAGGCGAGAGACAGGGCATCGAAGGGCTGAGCGGTCGCCCCGGCGACGGGAGTCAACAGCGTCGGCGGCTCAGGCGCGCAGGTGTTGATCCACAGCGCCAGCTCCGCCGTGTGCACGTGCGTGCCCTCCGCCGTCGCGGAGATGACGAGGGAATAACGCCCGGCAAGCGCTGCCGGCCCCACTTCCAGCGTGAGGAGCGCCTCCGCCGGCGGCAACACCACCGCCGCCGAGAAAGTCGCCGTCACCCCCAACGGGGCCTGCAGCGCGAGAGCGACCTCTTCCGCGTACCCCAGCAACTGCCCCACCGCGACGGTCGCCGTCACCACGCCCGGAGCGCAGACCGCCGCCGCTGCGGGTTCGACGGTCAACGTGAAATCGGGCTCCTGCAGGCAGTTATAGCAGACGAAGGCAAAATCCTGATCGGTCGCGTCGCCGACATTGGGGATGCCGTCGCCGGCGATATTGGCCGCGAGCACGCGGACGGTAAAACGCCCTGGCGCCGTCGGGCCGAGGAAAACGCCCTCGGTGTTGTTCCTTCCATCCGCCGCGCCGCCCGGCTGCGACCAACCGCTGGCAGCGAAGGCGTTTCCACGGTAGGTGTTGCCGTCCGCGAGCACTTCCAGGTTCAGGTCGTTCACCCAAGCGGGGGTGCTGCCGCCCAGTCCGTGGCCAGGGGCGTCAGTCCACGCCAGCATCATGCGCACCGGCTGCGTGGGATCTGCGGCGCGCAGCGGCTGTTCCCACAGATCACCCGTCGTCCCGAGAATCCGGGGAGCATCGAAATACAGCACCGGCAAGGCCGGATCCACGACGGCTTCGAGGTCCAACCGTCCCCACCCCTGCTTGCTGTCGAAGGGATGCCCCAAGATACCGCCGTCGGCGTCACGGAACCCCGCGAGGTCGTGCGCCGCCGGCAGGAATGCCGCCTTCACCAGCGCCGGGCTGGGATCCACGCCGGTCAGGTCGCGATAGTATTGGATGAAGAGCGCTGCGGCGCCACTCACCTGCGGCGAGGCCATGCTCGTACCGCACATCGTGCCGTAGGAATCCGTGGGCAAGGTCGAATCCACGTAACATCCCGGCGCGACCAGGTGCGGGATGTTGCGCCCATCCAGGGCGGGGCCGTGCGCCGAATTGGCCGAGAGGTCGTTGATGGCCAGGATCTGCGAGCCAGTGCTGGTCTGCATCCTGGTCGAGCCGACGGTAAAAATGTTCTTGGCCTCATCGGGGCTGCCCTGCGAGCTCACGCCGCCGTTGCCATTCATAATGGAGAGCACGTAGGTAAGCGACTGATTGCCCGCGAGTGTCAGATCGGCGTCACGCACGCCCACATCCACTTTGCGCGTGTCCGCATCGTAACCCTGGGGCGTGCTCTCCAGACCCCAGCTGTTGCCAGAGATCAGCGCGCCGTTGGCGATCGAATCCTGCATCAATACGGTGAGATCGTAGGTGCTGTAGAGCTGCTCCACGAGCCGGGCGCCGGGTGCGACGCCAAGTCCCCGCAGAAAGCCGCCGCCATCCATGACACCCGAGATCCCGTCCGCCGCGATGATGCCTGCCGTGTGCGTGCCGTGTGCGCTGGAGATGGCCGCGCCACAGGTCACACCGGTACAGGGGGCCATCCGGCTCGCCAGGTCGGGATGGGTCTCCTGGATGCCGCTGTCCACGTGCGCGATGATCACGCCCGCGCCATCAAGTCCCACCGCCGTGAGCCAGTCGCGGTACCCCGGAAACGCCTGATGGCCCGCGTCCACGTTGTTAACGTTGACCTGAGCGCTCATTTCGCCGCGCGTCGCGCGGGCGGTGGAGATTGGCTGGAGGGTGTAGACGCCGGGAATGCGCGCCGCCTGCATCAGCCGATCCCCCGGCAGTATCACCGTCAGGCCGTCAAAGCCATAGCCCAGGTTCAGGGATTCCTGCAGCTGCGCCCCCAGTGCCGTGAGGCTGCTGAGCACTGACGCCCGTCCCGCGCCGCGATACACCAGCGCTTGAACAGCGAGGGGCGTCGCCTCGAGGGCGCGCCATTGCGGCAAGACGCGATACGCCGGGGCGAAGGGGCCGGTCCAGCGGACGAAATCCAGCGCGGCAGCGCGCTTCAGGGCAAAAGAGTCGCCCCACACCACATACGTAAAGGGGTGGATGTACTGCACGATCTCCAGGCCGCGCTGCTCCAGGGCCGGCAGCCAGGTCGCCTGCGTCGGACCGAACAGCTGCACCAGGTGCAAGTCGGGGCCCGCTGTCGAGGCGTAGCGCGCCGCTGAAGGGAATGCCGGCTCGTCCACCAGCGGGTCGAAGGTCACCCCGCCCAGGTCGAGCGTGTAATCATAGGCCGGCGCCGCGCCCCCAACGTCGGCGCTCGAAGAAGAAGCTGCCGGAGCGACCGGGACAAGCCCCAACATCAAAAGCGCCACTAAAGCGCCGCCGCGACGCCAGATCTGCATGTCACACCTCCTCGAAAATAGCGAAAAGGTGAAAAAGCGAAAAAGCGAATCAGCGAAAAAACCACTTGCGTGGCAAAGGTAACGCAAACTTCAGGCTGCGCCCAGTCAGAAAATGGCTCACGGGTGAACATAGATTTCACGGATCAGAAATTGAAGAAGACATGCAAACTCATTCTTATTCTCGGCGGTACACGAGCGCCGCTGCGACGCGACGGATTCTACACTTCGGGTATAATCCCCGCTATGATAGCAGAAGTGATTGGATGGCTCTATACCGCTGTATTGGCAGCGCTGGCAGTGTATGCCCTGCATATCATGATCTTGATCGGGCTGTATTT
>JAAZNO010000580.1 GCA_012798275.1 Chloroflexota bacterium | reverse complement strand
GGCCTGGCCATGCTGCTGAAGTTGGGACGCCATGCCAGAGAGGCCCGGCGGACATTGGCCGCCGGAGCTGCTTGCGCCGTCGCCGCGCTGTAGATCCCCCGACCGGTCAGCCTCATCCCGTCAGCTGCGGCGAGGTCAAACCGCCCTTTGATCTTTGGCCCGGAGTTGCCCTTGCGTAAGCCTGATTTGACGAATTCGCCAATCTCCCTATACTGAATTTAATGGTGTGGTATCCAGCCATGGGGTAGCTTTCACCACTTCAAGGAGGGACTATGAGCCTGATGCGTCGAATTCTAGGCGTGCTGGTCATGATTGCCGGCATCCTGGGGCTGCTCCTGGCCCTGGCCGGGCTGGCGCTGGTGTGGATCGCCAAACCAGGGGCGACCGTCGCCCTCAATGCCACCCTCGACACGCTTGACCGCAATATCGGCGCGAGCAAAAGCGTCATGGAGACCACCGCACAGGCGCTCGGCGCTACCGTCGAGGGGGTGAATGCGCTCTCGACGATGCTCGACACCACCGCCAATACGGTGGAAGAAAGCCAGCCGGTCATCGCTAACGCCAGCGCCGTCCTCTCAGAGACGCTGCCCGCCACCCTCGAAGCCGCTACGGCGTCGCTCCAAACGGCCCAGGAGGCCGCCGCAGTGCTCGAAGACACCATCCAATCCCTTGAGACTTTTCGAGCCGTGGTCAGCGAGGCGCCATTGATCGGGGAGCTGCTCGGGCCGCCGGGCGCGCCTTACACCCCGGAGAAGCCGCTCGCCGACTCGCTGGGGGAGCTGGCGACCAGTCTGGAGGACCTGCCCGCCACTTTCGTCGAAACGTCGGCCGGCCTCAGCGCCACGAAGGACAACCTGGATGCCATCCAGGAGAACCTGATCACCATGTCCACCAGCGTCGGACAGCTCTCGGCCAGCCTGCAAGAGTATCAGACGATGGTGCGCCGTTCCCAATCCTCTCTAGATGACGTGAGCGCGATTCTCAAGAACCTGCAGAGCCATTTGCCGTCCATCCTCAACTGGGCGGCGCTCGTCCTGACCCTGTTCTTTGTCTGGCTGCTGATCGCGCAGGTCGTCATCCTTACGCAGGGGGTCGAGTTGTTCCACGGCACCGCGACCCACATGGAAGGCTGAGGCCGGCAAGCGCAGCCTATCTCACCCAACATCAGGAGGCTTTCAATGAAACTGACCATGAATACCACGGTAGGCGAGCTTTTGGAAATCCCGCAGGCCAGGGCTGTCGTAGAGCAATACGCTCCCGGCGTCACCACCCATCCGATGGCGATGATGCTCAAAGGCCTGACGATCGCTAAACTGGTCGCCATGCCGCAAGCAGCGCAATTCGGCCTGACCCAAGAGAAGGCGGAAGAGATGCTCAAGGAAATCAACCAACGCCTGCCGCAATCCTGAGAGCACTCAGGGCGGCTTTTGGATTCGCACCGCACGTCATCGCCTTCAGCTCTCGGAAGATCATCTTGCCGCAAATTGGCCCGCAAGCGACCCAAACGGGAGAGGAAAGCGGTGAGAATTCGCGGTTGACCCCGGAAACGATCCACGCCAGGGGACACAAATAACTGCGCCCAAAACCATTGGGGGCAGTTATTTGTGTTTACCAGAGAGGACAACATGCCGCCCCCCTGATCCGTCAACCCGCTGAAGCGCCCCTGGGCCTGACATCCGCTCACCGGCCCATAAGGGCCGCCGCATTCCGAGCGCTTCGCCCCGTCGCCAGATGTCCCTCTGAACAGTTGAACAAGAGGCCTGTTGCTATGAG
>JAAZNO010000579.1 GCA_012798275.1 Chloroflexota bacterium | reverse complement strand
CAGCGTACTCGCGCTGAAGCGCTGGCGAGGCGGATCAACGAAAAGCCCCTGCACTTCAAGGTCAAAGCCGGCGAGACAGGACGCATGTACGGCTCCATTACCTCCAAGGACATCGCTGAAGCTCTCAGTGAGGTGTTGAACACCGAGTTCGACAAGCGAATGATCGAGCTGGAACACCCGATTCGACAGACTGGAGTGCATCTGGTGGAAATCAAACTTCCCGCCAATGTGAGTGCCCAGGCGCAGGTCATCGTGGAAGCGGAGGATCAATGACAGAAGGCCTGGGCCTGTGGCTGCGACGCGCTCGCGAGGCGCAGCAGCTCACGTTGGACGACGTGGAAAAGAAACTGCGCATCCGACGCCGTTACCTTCAGGCGTTGGAAGTCGGCGATTATTCAGCATTGCCGGGACAGATTCAGACCCGAGGGTTCCTGCGCAACTACGCGCGTTTCCTGGGCGTCCCGCCTGAGGAGGCGCTCGCCCGCTACGAGGCGGAAGTCGAAGGGCGCCCCTGGCAACCCCACACGCGCTCGCTCCCCGAAGAGACTCGTAACCCCGCTTTGGATCGCCCGACCGTCTTCCCTTCCCCACCCTCGGAGGAAGAGGAGCTCCGTCCCGCGCGGGATTTGTTGCATACTCTCATGCCGATCTTTTTGGGCGCGATGCTGGTGTTCCTGTTGGTTGCCATCGGCGCGGCCGTCACCCTGCAGTTCATGGGCTCCGCTCCGCAGGCAGCGGCGCCGACTTCAACGCCAACACTTTCGCCCGCCTTGACGGAGGTCGCGCCTACGCCGGAGATCCTGACGGGAGGCGCTTTCACGCCTTCTCTCGATGGGACGGTGACGGTGCGGCTCGAACCCACGCAACATGTGTGGGTTCGGGTGGTCGCCGATGGGACCGTCATTTTCCAGGGAATCGCCGCGCCGGGGCAGTCGCTGCAGGCGACCGCAACGACGCAGGTGCAGGTCGAGACGGGCAACGGCGGCGCGTTCAACCTTTTCGTCAATGGCGCCGATTGGGGCCTCCTGGGAGGGAATGGGCAGCTCGTGCGCCGCGCCTGGTCGCCCCAGGGCGAAATTGCTTTACAGGTGCCATCATAGCCCGTATGCCTGCCAGACCCGCTTCCAAACCGCGCTTTCATCTGGTCACCCTGGGCTGCCCCAAGAACACCGTGGACACGAATGCCATGGCTTTTCTGCTGCAGCGCGCGGGATACCGCCCCGTGGCGCACCCTGAACAGGCTGACGTGATCATCGTCAATACCTGCGGCTTCATCGCCGACGCGCGCGCTGAATCTCTGGAGACGCTGCAATCCCTGGCCGCGAACCTGCGACCCGAACAGCAGCTCATCGCTGCGGGCTGTTGGGCGCAGCGGGACCCCGAACGCCTCATGGCGTGGATTCCCGAACTCGATGGGGTGATCGGCACCCGCTCGTGGAATGCGCTGCCGGAACTCCTGGCGCAGTTGAAGCAACGCAACCGCCGGTTGGTGTTGACCGAGAAACACGCCATGACCTTGCCGGAAGCCGCCAGTGCGCCGGGGTATGCTATAGCGGGACGCAGCGCTTTCCTCAAGATTGCCGATGGTTGCAGTCGGCGCTGCGCCTTCTGCGCCATTCCCCTCATCAAAGGGGACATGGTGAGCCGTCCTCTCGAGGTGATCGTCAAAGAGGCAGAGCGCCTGCGCGATCAACGGGTGCTCGAGTTCAACCTCATCGCGCAGGACAGCACCGTCTATGGCCGCGATTTGGGCCTCACGGATGGCCTGGCGCAGCTGTTGGAGCGTCTGGCGGAGGTGCTGCCCGCATCATCCTGGATCCGGGTGCTGTACATGTTTCCGGGGCAGATCACGCCGCGCTTGATCGAGACGATGGCGACGTATCCGCAGGTTCTGCCCTACGTGGATTTGCCCTTGCAGCACGCGCATCCGGCGGTGTTGCGGCGCATGAATCGCCCCGCGGATATGGATGAGGTGCGACGCACGCTGGAGCGACTGCGTCAGCGCCTCCCCGATGTCTGCCTGCGCACGACGTTGATCGCGGGTTTCCCCGGTGAGACGGACGCGGAATTTCAGACGCTGTTGGATTTCGTCAATGAGCAACGTTTCGATCGGTTGGGGGTTTTCACCTATTCCCACGAGGAGGGGACGCCGGCGGAGCGTTTTGAGGATGATGT
>JAAZNO010000578.1 GCA_012798275.1 Chloroflexota bacterium | reverse complement strand
TTCAACCGTCCTTTTGATCCCCAGGGTCATATCAGGATCAGACTTGAAACAGAAGCCAAGTTTCACATCCAAGATCAAATCAAGCAACAACGCATCATGTTGATCTGGTCATACATTCTCGATTTTGAAAACGCCTACAACCCTTTTGTGGAGCGACGGGAGGCCATTGCTGAATGGCAGAAACTGGCAGAGGTAGATGTAGAAGAGACACAAGAAATATTGGACGCAGCCCACTCCTTACGCAAACTAGGACTCAAAAGCAAAGATGCCCTTCACATCGCCTGTGCTATCGAGGCAGGGGCTGATTACTTCATTACGACCGACGATTTGATCATCAAAAAAACACGTAACCTGAAGGCAACAAAGGTGGTCAACCCTTTGCAATTCATTGAAATTATAGAAGGTGAACGATGATGACAGATACAGAATTGAGAGCGAAGGGGCTGGAGACGTTAATTCGAGCCCTTGGTGAGCTAAATGCCGAGCGCTTCATCGCGCTCCTGCTGCGAGAGCCTTTTGATTACACTAAATGGCAGCGGGACTTATGGCAGGATGAAGACGTCGCCGAGCTCAGCGCGCAGGCAATGCGCCGACGTTTACAACGTGATTCGGAGTAAGCCCACAGGTTGAGAATTCCATCCCCCGTCTGATGCAGGCAAGCGCGCTGCCGCGCGTTGTTTGCCGGACCCCCTGCCACAGACTTAACAAATCAGCCCCGCTCTTCATTCCGGAGCGGGGCAAACTCGCCAAACTTTCACCCATGGCACAGGAGCAGTCAGCAATGGAATTTCACAATAATTTCGCAGAGATTTTTGTACCCGAGGGGACCCCCGCGCTGCAAGCCCTCGCACGCACCACCCATCTGGCAATCGCCGCGCACGAGGATGACATCGAAATCATGGCCATTGACGGCATCCTGCAGTGCTACCGGCAGCCGGACCGCTGGTTCACCGGCGTAGTCGTCACCAACGGCAGCGGCTCGCCCCGCGATGACCTCTACGCCGCCTACACCGACGAGGAAATGCAGCGCGTACGCCGACAGGAGCAGCGCGCGGCGGCGGTCCTGGGCGATTACGCCGCCCAAGTCTTGCTGGATTATCCCAGCGCAGCGGTGAAGAATCCGCACAATGACACTGTCATCACCGACCTGGAGCAAATCCTGCTCGCCACACGCCCGCAGGTCGTCTACACGCACAACCTGGCGGATAAACACGACACGCACGTCGCTGTCGCCCTGAAGACGCTCGCCGCGCTGCGCCAGCTGCCCCCCGAAGCGCGTCCCGCCGCCGTTTATGGCTGCGAGGTCTGGCGCGCGCTGGATTGGCTGTCGGACGAGGAAAAGGTCGCCTTCGACTGCTCGGCGCGCGAGAGCCTCCAGGCCGCGCTGTTAGGCGTCTTCGATTCGCAGATTTGCGGCGGCAAGCGCTATGACCTGGCCACGCTGGGACGACGGCGCGCCAACGCTACCTACTACGCCTCGCACGCCACCGACATCGCCACCGGCATGGTCTTCGCCATGGACCTCACTCCCCTCGTCGCCGATCCCACACGCGACATCGCCGCCTACGTGCAGGGCGCCATCTCCCGTTTTGCGGAAGACGTGCAGCGCCGCCTGACCAGGTATCTCCCATGAGCCTTGAGATATTCCCTATCACGACGACGTGTTCCGGCGGCCGGCTTGCCATCGCGGGGCGCGCTCTCGGTGACCTGGCGCGGGAGTGGGGCACGCCCCTCTACCTCTACGACGGCGCGACGGTGCGACAGCAACTCGTCGGGCTGCGACAGGCGCTGGCCGCCGCGTACCCCGGCCCCACGGAAATCACCTACGCCGCGAAAGCCTATTTCGCCCCCCGTTTTGCCCGCAAAATCGCCGCGCTGGGAGCCGGTGTGGACGTCGTCAGCCTGGGCGAACTGCGCGTCGCCCTGCAGGCCGGCTTCCCACCGGAAAAAATTCATCTGCACGGCAACAACAAATCCGCCGCAGAACTGACCGCCGCGTTGGAGGCCGGAATCCAGGCCATTGTCGTGGATAGCCTGGAGGAGCTGGCCTTCCTGGAAACGCTGGCCGCGGCGCAGGGCCGCCGCGCGCGGCTCTGGCTGCGGGTCACGCCGGGGGTGGCGGTGGAGACGCACGCCTATCGCCAGACCGGCCACGAACATACCAAGTTTGGGCTGCCGCTGGCCGACGGTCAGGCCGCCGAGGCGCTCCGTCGCGCCCAAGCCAGCCCGCATCTGGAGCTCGTGGGGCTGCACACGCACCTCGGCTCGCAGATCCAGGAGCTCGCCCCCTACGTGGAAGCCATCCGGCGGCTGTACGCCCTCGCGCGGGACGCGGACTTCTGGCCCACGGAATTCAGCCCCGGCGGCGGATGGCACGTCCGCTACACGCCGGACGATCCAACCGTGCCGGTGACGGCGTGGGTCGAGAGCGTCGCCGCGGCGGTGCAAGCCGAATGCGCCCGCGAGGGACGACCCCTGCCGCGACTGGTGCTGGAGCCGGGGCGCTGGCTGGCGGCGCGGGCCGGCGTGGCGCTTTACACCGTCGGCGCGTGCAAGACTGGCAGCGATGGGACGCGCTGGGTCGCCGTGGATGGCGGCATGGCGGACAATCCCCGCCCCGCGCTGTACGGCGCGCGCTATCTCGCCGTCCTGCCGGAGCGGATGGACGCTCCCGCCGTCGAACGGGTCACCCTCGTGGGGAAATTCTGCGAGTCAGGGGATTTTCTGATCCAGGGCGCGGAGCTGCCCGCCGTAGCGCGCGGCGATTTGCTGGCCTTGCCGGTCGCAGGCGCGTACCAGCTCAGCATGGCCTCCAACTACAACCTCGCCGGCAGGCCGGCCGCGCTGTGGCTGGAAGAAGGTTCGGTGGAAGTTTTGCAGCCGCGTGAGGACGTGCTCAGCGCCCCGTGGTGGGGGCAGAATGACGTGAGAACGTAAAAGGCTCCTCACCCATTACCCATCCCCCACCTCAATGCGTCAGCGTCACCTTTCGCAAGCCACGCGGATGATCGGGATCGTAGCCCTTCGCCAGCGTCAGCCCCAGGGCCAACATCTGCCCTGGCAACACGGCCACAATCGGCGAGAGCCATTCAGGGATGCCCGTCGGCAGGGGCAACGGCGTCTGCGCCAGGGACAGCGCTTCCTGCAGCGGTGAAATCACCACCAGCTCCGGCGCGCGCTCCTGCAATCCCTGGAGGAACGCCAGCATGTCCGGCGCGGCCTCGCCTTCTGGCAGCACCGCCAGCACCGGGAATCCCTGCTCCACGATGGCCACCGGCCCATGCTGAAAATCCGCCGAGGAATACGGCTCAGCCATGATGTAGGTGAGCTCTTTGAGCTTGAGCGCGAGCTCGAAGGCGGTCGCATAGTTGAAGCCCCGTCCCATGGTCACGCAGGCCTCCATGTAGCGGTAGCGCTCGGCGAGGCGCAACACGCGCGGCAGATCCTCCAGCACCGCGGCGGCCCACAGGGGAACCTGTTCCAACGCCGCGAGCCGTTCCCCATCGCCGGCCCAGGCAGCGCTGAGCAGCGCCAGCAGCAGCAGCGAGCTCGTGTAGGTCTTCGTCGCGGCGACGCTGTGCTCAGGGCCCGTCTGCAATCCCAGCGTGTAATCCGCCGCGTGCGCCAGGGGGGAATCCAGCCCGTTGGTGAGGGCAACCGTCAAGGCTCCCTGGCGCTGCCCTTCAGCCAGCACCGAGACGATGTCGGGCGATTGCCCCGATTGCGAGACGCCGATGACCAGCGCCTCTGCGAGGGAGGGCGGACGTCGGTAAAGCGTGAAAAGCGACGGGGTCGCCAGAGCCGCGGTGATGCCGTTGAACGCGCCGAAAAGGTATTGCCCGTAACGCGCGGCATTGTCGGAACTGCCCCGCGCCGCCAGGACGCTATAGCGCGGCGCCCGTTGACGAATTGCCGCCGCCAGCGCGTGCACCGCCTCCGACTCGCGCTCCAGCACGGCCCGCAACACTGCCGGTTGCTCCTGAATCTCGCGGCTCAGATAGGAATCGGTCATCATGGGGCTCCTGTAAAGGGGTAGTGGGTAATGGGTAATGGGTGAGGGGTAAGGGTGATGAGGAAGAGGGTGTGGAAGCGCGGGGCTCACTCCTCATCGCGCCATTCGAGCTCGTACTCGCCGATGCGGACGTAATCGCCCTCCTGAACGCCGGCCTCCCGCAGCGCCTTGATCACGCCCTGATGTTCCAGATAGGCGTGCAGGCGCAGCAGGCTATCGAAGTAGTTGAGATTGGTGCGCTGCACGGCACGTTCGATCTTCGCGCCGGAGACGATCCAGGCCCCATCGGCGTCGCGCCGGATGCTGAACGTCTCCTCGACCGGCGGGGGAGTGATCACCGACGGGGTGACCGTCGCCAGCTCCGGGAGGGGCGTTTCCTGCAGCAGCTGGTAAGCGCGGCCCATCAAGGTCCGCACCCCCTCGCGGGTAAGGCCGGAGATGCCAAAGACCTCGTACCCCTGAGCCTCGATCGCCGCCTGGAGCTCGGGGAAACGCTCGCGCGCTTCGGGCATGTCGAGTTTGTTGAGCGCCACGAGCTGCGGCTTCTGGGCCAGACCGTGCCCAAACGCGGCCATCTCCGCATTGATGGCCACAAAATCCCCCAGGGGATCGGGAGCCGTCGCATCGAGCACGTGGATCAACACCCGCGTGCGTTCAATATGCCGCAGGAATTCCAGCCCCAGCCCCTTGCCCTGGCTGGCGTCCTCGATGAGGCCCGGCAAATCCGTCATCACGAAGGTATCCGAGGGGCTAAAAGCCACCACGCCCAGCTGCGGCTCCAGCGTCGTGAAGGGATAGGGCGCGATCTTGGGTTTCGCCGCCGTCGTCACCGCGAGGAGCGTGGATTTCCCGGCGTTGGGCTTGCCCACCAATCCCACGTCGGCGAGCAGTTTGAGCTCCAGCTTCAGGCGACGCGCTTCCCCCGGCGCGCCATTCTCGGCAATTTCCGGTGCCTGATTGGTCGAGGTCGCAAAACGCTTGTTGCCGCGTCCGCCTTTCCCGCCCCGAGCGACGGTGAATTCCTGACCAGTGGAGGTCAAATCCGCCAGCAGCTCACCCGTCTCCGCATCGCTCACGACCGTGCCCGGCGGCACCTGGATGACGAGGGTCGCTCCGCCGGCGCCGAACTGGTCCTTGTTGCGGCCATGTTCACCGTTCTCGGCGATGAACTCCCGCTGATGGCTGAAGGCGTACAGCGTGTTGAGGTGGGGATTGACCACCAACACCACGTCGCCGCCCTTGCCGCCGTCGCCGCCGGAAGGCCCGCCATAGGGGACATATTTCTCGCGGCGGAAAGCCACCGCGCCATTGCCGCCGTCGCCGGCCTTTACATAAATCTCAACTTCGTCGTAGAACATGCCGCTCCTGAAATTGCACTCTCAGCGCGTCAGCGCCGAGGAAAGGATACCCCAATGGAGGTGGATGTCAAACTGCGGGAGATGTTTCTCGATCGGAGACACACCGTGCCCCAGAGTCTCCCTACGGCTCACGCAGCGCTTCCAACGTCTCGCACGCGGGACAGGCGCCGCCAGGACGGATGATCGCATACCCGCCCTGCGGGTCCTCAGCGCTGCCGCAATCGCCGTAGCAGGTCGCGTCCACGTTCCAGATGATGAGCGCCCGCACCATGCCCCCCTCGCGGCTCAGCGCCACAGCCTCCGCCAGCCACGCAGCCTGCATCGCCGTCGAAATGTTGCCCGCCCAGCTAAAGCCCTCGGGAATCCAGCCGTAACCCTCCGCCGAGAGATAGCCCAGCTCCGTGTAGAAGAGCTGCCGCTTGCCGGCGAATTGCGCGTAATACAGCTCCGTCTGCGGCAGGAAGTACCACGAATGATGCTTGCCTTCGGGATCAGCGGGATGTCCTGTCCGCGCCGCAGGGGAAGTCGCCCCCGCGTTGTGATGCGCGCCGAGGTAATCGAAGCACCGCGCCGCGCCGGTAACGACCAGGCCCTCCAGCCACGGCGCATCGTCGCAGCCGTTGGCCGTGCACCCGTTGAAGTACCCCGTCGGCGCAGGGGCAGCGCTGATGACCAGCGTCCCCCGATTCGCCCGCTTGATCGCCGAATACGCCGTACAGAGCAGATTGGTGTAGGCGCGGGGGCTGATGTAACCCTGACGCCACTCGCGCGGCAGGTTAGGCTCGTTCCACACCTCGATAGCGTCGGCGCCGGCGGCGGCGATTCCCGCCATCCACTCGCTCACGCGGCGCGAGAAGCCGGCCTCCGTCACCATCGCAGCCGGTCCCACCGCGCTGACGGCCACTTTGAACCCCTGCTCATGCGCCGCGGCGATGAAGGGGCGCAGGTCCACGTTCTCGCCGTAACGCGCCTGCACTTTGACCCACACCATGCCCGCTTGCCGCAGCTGCGCGACATG
>JAAZNO010000577.1 GCA_012798275.1 Chloroflexota bacterium | reverse complement strand
TCAAGTGTTCGGATATCGAAGACGCCGTTATATTCGCCATAGAGGGCATGAAAATGGGGGACGCCATGTTCACTTTGGCTGAAGTACATCTTGATGACGATCCCAAAGAATCGTGCTATCACTGGCATGCGAGTACCTCCTTGTCGAACAAGAACCTGATAGTTGGACTCAGGTGCAGCGACTGATGCTATTACCATTATCACGCAACTCAGTAATTCGACAAGCCTATCATCAACGACAAAGCCGCTGTCGCCCGGATCGCGGGTTAAGCGGCTGAATATTTGACTACTGGCAGCATCACCTATGTGTTTTATTTTTATGCACGGCGTCCCCGGCGCCGGTCACTCTTGCATCCCCAACATCACTTCGATGGCAGGGATTTGCCCCTCACGGACGAGGGCGGCATAGGGCGCACCGATGACCTCACCCGCGATTTCCACCGTCTGGCCGTCGCGGAGCTGCAGGATGAGCTTGCGGACATGAAGGCCGGGGGTGCAGGTGTCCACCCGCTCCGGGATATGATAGGTGACGGCGCACTGGCCCAGGAAAGTGAAGGTGAGGGTGCCATCCGCGCGGAAGAGCCAGCCGGGCAGCACCGGGCGGAAGGTCAGACAGAGTTCGCCGTCGCGCAGGAAGAAGGGACGGCGCCCGGCCATCATCACGCTCCAGATATTGAGGAATTCGGCGGTCGCGCCGGTGAAGCGCGCGACAAAACCCGCGCCGTGCAAAGAGACGTCGGGATGCGCGCTGCTGACGAGGAATGAGGAGTTCTCCAGGGGGCTGCGCCCGTAACGCTGCGGATCCTGGAAGGGAATCAGCGCACGTTTGAAGTCCTCCAAAAACTCTTCGTCGAGACCGGCTTTCAGGACTTCGAGCAGGTACTTGTATTCCATATGGAGCCAGACGGATTCGTTCTCCAACCAGCCGGGGGTGAAGGCGCGAGCGCGCCCGATTTCGTGCGGCAGCGCAGTCAGCGAGGCGTTAAGCCGATACATGGCGAGGTCGCGGTCAAAAAGCGCGCTCTCGCGGATGCGGGTGTAGAGGCGACGCGCGCTGGCCACATCCGGCGCGAGTTTGAGGGCGTGAACCGGTCCCTCCAGGTACAACGGCAGCACCGTCGGCTCGAAATGTTTCGCTGTCACGCACGTCTGCCCCCCTTCTTCCGCGAGGAGGGTGTAATCGGTGACGGTGTAGGCGAAGTAGGTCGGCGGGAGGCCGTCGTTGAGGGCAACGGCGCGCTGAAGGCCGGCCTCGACTTTGGCGAGCATGGCGCGCAGCGCGGGGAGCAGGTCGGCGGCGGTGAAGGCGTGTTCGTCGCCGGCGAAGCCGAGCCGTGTCTCCGCGCGGAAGGCCTCGCGGGCGGTGGCGACGGCGTCCCAGTAGCTGAAATCGCGGTCGGCGTCGGTGGATTTTTCCCACGCGCTCAGAGCGTCCAGCGTATGCTGCAGCAGCCCGTGGAATTCGACCGGCAAGCGAAGCGTGACGGCAGCAGTTTCGGTAAGCGCCTCAATCAGGAAGGCCAGGAGGCGCGCCAACTCGAAGGTCTCCGGCAGCGACGAGCCGAACAGCCCCGGCAGGCCGTTGAGCGCGTCGCACCAACTCGGTCTGCCAGCTTCCATCTCGACGCCCATGCCCCACGGATCGAGCGTGGCGAACTTCACCAGCGCCAGCGCGAGGAGTTTGCCCGCCACCGTCGTCCGGTAGATCGCGCCGTGACCGTGCGCCGTGCACATCAGGTTAGGCGATGCGGTCCGCGCGGCGATGAGGGCAACTTTCTCCGCGTCCTCGACGGCCGCGCCGTACTGGCGCACCTTGCCGTCCACCAGACGATATTTCCGCGCGCGGGGTTGCACCACAGCGGGGCTATCAAAGAACGGGACGACCGGCTGCCCGAAGAGGAGGTCGGCTTTTTTGTCGGGGTAGACCGCGAGATAGGTTTCCAGCAGGTCGAGGTTGTAGAACCAGTGGTCGGTCCAGTAGCCCTCGCCGAAACTGGCCACGAAGTGCTGTTCGGCGTGCGTTAACGCCGCCGTAATGAAGCTCTCGGCCGGGACGCGCAACCCGATTTCCCGTTCGTCGAGGACCTTGAGCAGGTACCCCGGCGTGAATGGCTGCGCCAGGAGCGGCGCGAGCACGTCCGGCTGCTCGACCAGGGCCAGGATCTCCGCGCGGTGTTCCGACGCGACGGTGAAGCGGACGCCGTTCACCACGAGCGGATTGTAGCCGTCGGCCTGCAGCAGCCCCAGGAAACTCAGCACGTTGAAATCGCCCACACGCGGATTGAGCAGCACGTCGCAGCGGCGGTTCTGGTTCACATCGCGGTAGTTGCCGTTCCCCTGCGAGTAGAGTTCGGGTGCGAGATAGAAGGCGTTGTAATCGCGTTCCAGGTCGCCGTGTTTGCGGGAGTAGATGTGATAGACAAACGACTTCCCGGCGTCGCCCAGGAAGAGCGGCCACCCGCCGCGCAGCACGTTATCGAGGAAGGTCTGGCGGCAGTAAGCATCGAAGGATGGCAAGCCGGTCTGCGTCGCCACGGTGTCAGTCAGGCGTTGGGTCAGGGCGTGGGCTTCGGCGCGCTTTTCGGCGAGATAGGTCACCTGCGTGAAGCGTCCCTGCTGGCGGGAGAGTTGCGCCAGGGTGTGCGCATGCCCGATGATGGCGTGCAGCGTCAACGAGGCGCCCGGCTCCAGCGTGTGGTTGAGGCCGAAGAAGCCGCAGGGCGTCTTCCCCGTCGTGATCTGGCGTTGCGCCAGGAGCACGGCGAGCGGCTCCCGCTGGAAGCGGTCGGGCGCGCTCAAGGCGGTGTTCTGCCCGAAGACAAGTGCGGGGTCTACCAGCGCCGGCAGCAGGCGTGAAGCGGTCCCCTCGCTCACGAAAGCGAGGGTGAAGTGCCCGGCCTGAATGGCGCCGACCTCGACGGTGTCGGCGGCGCTGGCCTTGAGACAATAGAACGGGACGCCGTTTTCCAGGTTGACGACCTGCATCCAGGCCTCGATAGTGCGGTTGATTTCCTTCAGCTGCCAGTTGTCCACGCCGTAGGGGATGACTTGCGGGAGGCCATCTAGCACCTCCAGCGCAAGCGGCGCCGCGTCGAGATTGGTGAGCGTCACCTGGCGCACCAGCGCGGCGATGGTCTCGCCCGGCAGCGTGAAGTAGCGGACCGTGGTCTGAAGGCCATGCGCGGCGCTGATCGTCTGCAGCTCCAATTCGTTCATCCCAATCAGCATTCGGGCAGCGTCGTCGGATTGCCAGGGCGAAAAGGGCTCGTACAGGATGGACTCGGCGGCGCGTTGCACTTTGACGAAGGTGCGGAACCCCGTCCAG
>JAAZNO010000576.1 GCA_012798275.1 Chloroflexota bacterium | reverse complement strand
TCCGAGGCGTGCGCCTGCGCGATCACCGAGGCGACATTGAAGGCCGCCATCGTCATGAAAAGGTCCGAGCCGTCAATCAACATCAGCGTCTGCGCCTGACCGCGTTCCACCAACGCCGCAAAGTCCGTCGGGATGATCAGGGCGACCGACGCTACCCCCGCATCAATGGCCCGGGTGGCCTCGGCCTCACCAGGCACGTACATTGTCACGTCAAAATAGCCGGAGTTCTGCAGCGCGGCGATGAACGCCCGGCTCGCGGAGTCGTGGCTTTGATCGGCTACCACCATAGGGATGTGCGTGATGTTCACGTCAATGGCGAAGCCAAAGAGAAAGAGCTGCACCAACGGCAGCGTGAGCAACAACGCCAGCGAGCTGCGGTCCCGCAGCGTGTGGATGAATTCCTTCTGTGTGATCGCCCAGATTCGTTTCCACATAGTCAGTCAAATGGGTAATGGGTGGATGGGTAATGGGTAATAGGTAACGGGTGACCAGCATCCAGTCTCGACTCACCGCGCACGGACGCGAATGCCGTCGAGCATCATGCTCACCAGCTCCTCGGCGAGGGTGCGACGCTCCTCAGCCGTCGGCGGCGGGGTGATGCCGCGCAGCGCCGGAATCACCGCGGCAGTGAACATGCCCATCAGCATGTGCGAAGCCAACGCCGGATCCACGGGACGGTAGGCCCCCGCGACGACCTTGTCCTTGATGAACCCTTGAATGCGCCGATCGAGTTGCTCCAGCCGCTCCATAACGGAATTCTGCAAGATCATGTCATCCAGCCAGGCTTCCGTCATCAACGTGCGGACAAAAGCCAGGCGTGAGACCACCAGATCGAACAGCGTCGCCACCACCTCGACAATGTCGGCCGGTGCTTCCAGGGCGCCGCTGCGGTTGAACACCGTCTGGATGGCCGATTGGGTCTCGTTAACGACGGCGAGCAGGATCTCCCGTTTGCCGCCGAAGTAGTTGTAGAGCGTCCCTTCTGCTACATCCGCCGCCTCGGCGATCTCCTTCGTGGTCGTGTGCATGTAGCCCTTCTCCGCGAACAGGCGCACCGCCGCCGCCATGATTTCCTGACGTCGCCGTTCGATCCGCCGTTGTTGCCGCGCTCGCCGCGCGCTATCCCCAGTTTTTATCATTCTCTGGCCTTGCAAGAGTGACTAAAAATGAGCCCCTGCTCATTTTATGAGCGGATTATACAATTATCCCGGCGACTGTCAAGCGCCGCGAGACGCCCTCGCACTTTTGACAAGGGTGACACCGACCGATCAGGAATCGGCTGCAAGTGCAGGGCGTGCAGGCACTTCACTTTCACAGCACTTTCGGGTATACTTAAACACAAGGATGTGGGTCGGCGGCATAGCCAAAGAAGGGGCCGTGTGATCAAAAATGGAACCACAAGACCGCGAGAGTGAAATGATCCAGGAAGCGATTCTCGCGTTGGAGCAACAACGGGCAACGCTGGGCGCTGCCACCGTCGAAGCCGCCGTGCTGGCGCTGCGCGAGAAGCTCAGCCGCTTGCGGGAACCCCTACCGGCGACCGACAAGCGCAAACAGGTCACCGTGCTGTTCGCCGACGTCACCGACTTTACCCGGCTCTCGGAGAGCCTCGACGCCGAGGAAATCACCGAGCTGCTCAACCTCCTCTGGCAGCGGATTGACCGGATCATCCTGCAACGGGGCGGGCGCATTGACAAACACATGGGCGACGCCGTCATGGCGTTCTGGGGCGCCGATCGGGCGCGTGAGGACGACGCCGAACAGGCCGTCCGCGCCGCGTTGGAAATCAAGGCCGCCGTCCAGGAGCTGCGCCCGCACCTCAAGACGCCGATTCCGCTGAACCTGAGCATCGGCATCAGCACGGGCCCGGTCGTCCTGGGAACCCTGAGCACCACCGGGGAGTACACCGCCATCGGTTCCACCGTCAACCTGGCGTACCGGTTGGAGGGCGTCGCGCCGGCCGGCGGCATCCTCATCTCCCACAGCACCTACCAGCACGTGCGGGGTCTGTTCCAATGCCACGCCCTGCCGCCGCTCGAGCTCAAAGGCTTCGCGGAGCCGGTGCCGGCCTATCAAGTCTTCGAGACACCCTCCCAGACCCAGCAATACGAAGCACGCGGCATCGAGGGCATCACGCCGCGCATGATCGGACGGCAGGCAGAGCTGCAACAGCTCCAGGCGGCCTACCACGCCACGCTGGATGAGCAGCGCGCGCGCGTCATAGCCATCACCGGCGAGGCCGGCATCGGGAAATCGCGCCTGGTGCAGGAATTCGAGCAGTGGGCCGCAGAGCTCCTTTCGCCGCCGCTGTTCCTCAAGGGACGCGCGCGCCAGGAAACGCAACCGCTGCCCTACGCCCTCCTGCGCAACATGTTGAGCCGCCGCTTCAGCATCTACGAAAACGACCGCCCGGCAACCGTGAGGAGCAAACTGGAACAGGGGCTCGGCGAATTCCAGCCAGACCCCGCACTCGCCGTCCAGCAGGCGCACTACATCGGCGGACTGCTGGGCTTTAGCATCGGCGAGAGCCCCTACCTCGAGAGACTGACCAACGACCCGCCCCAGCTGTACCATCGAGC
>JAAZNO010000575.1 GCA_012798275.1 Chloroflexota bacterium | reverse complement strand
GCAATCGCCCTCGGGACCAAAGATCGCCTGGGTCGCCAGGGCATTAGAGCCCCCCAGGATGAAGAGGGGCCAACGTTCATCGCGCCGGCTTGCCAGCATCGGGATGCCGGAACGCAAAAACAGGTACGGCAGATTGATGAGTTCGAGGACATAGGCGTTGGAGATGAGGACGACGTCGAAATCCTCCGCCGAATGGAACGACTGCGAGCCTACCAGCAGGGGGATGTTTTCCTGCGCGAAGAGATGACGATCATGCTGCGGAGGGAAGAATGCCAGGTCTATGTAAGCGCCGGGCAACGCGCGTCGCACTGCCTGCGCCAGGAAGAGGTGCGGCGTAGAGCGCGCCGCATCGCGGAAGGGCGAGAGGCGCACAATGAGGACGCGAAATTCGGCTTCCGCAAAAGCCGGATTCCCGAAGGTGGGGTTAGAGTGCGGCAGGTAATGTTCCGCCGCCTGCAACCGATGTCCCTGACGAGTGAAAAAAGCACTGTAATCGGCCATCGGAGATAATTCTAAAGGCAAATGGTACCTGAGCAAATCCATCCGCGAGATGAGAGCCGTGAGCAGTCCGCCCTTGCACGGGAAAATCGCGTCCCGCCGGATTTTTCGGCGCTCATCCGCGAGCGCCGCTTCTCCCAAAAAGCGTCAACGCTGACGCTTGATTGAATATCATCCGGCTACGGGTATAATGCCCTTCCGTGACTGAGGTCTGAAGGAAGCGCTATGTGCGGATGCACACTGTGTAAGCACAAAAATGTGGGCGGTGAGTGGTGAGTCGTGAGCAGAGGTTGCGCGGCTGGTGATGGAATCCCCAGCCTGGCACAAGCACACCGCGCTGAAGCGCGGTGTTGGGGACGTAACCGCCTCGGAATTCATTCGGGGGCGGCCTGAAGTTCGCGTCACCTTTGCCACGCAAGTGGTTTTTTTCGCTTATTCGCCAGCTACTGACTCATTGATCTCTATTTTCAGAGAGGAGACGCCATGTCAAAAGGGGATATTATCGGCTTGATCTTGTCTTACGTTTATGCGTTTGGGCTGCTCTTCGGCGTCGAGGCGCTGGGGAAAAAGCGCCAATGGCCCCAGGCGATCACGCGCAAAATCGTCCACATCGGCGCGGGGATGTGGGTGTGGGGGATTCTTGCCCTCTTCGACACCTGGTATTATGGCATCATCCCCTTCGCCACCTTCATTGTGTTGAACTATGTTTTCTATCGCCAACAGGCGTTCAAAGCCATGGACAGCAGCGATTCGTCGCCGGGGACGGTATATTTCGCCATTTCCATCACGCTTCTGTTTGGACTGCTGTGGCGCACCGGCGGCGCGCCGGATCACGCGCCGATTGCAATGGCGGCAGTGATGGCCATGACGTGGGGCGATGGATTAGCCAGCGTGGTCGGCTATGGCTGGGGACGACATAAGTACATCTTTTTGGGACACACGCGCTCGTGGGAAGGCTCCCTGGCGATGGCGGGGGCCAGTTTCATCTCCGTCTTTCTCACTCTGTGGTTGCTCTCGGCTTCAGCGCTGAGCCCGAACAGTCAGCCGCTGAGCGTCGGCGTGAGCCTGGTGCTGGCCTGTGCGGCAACGCTTATTGCGACCGTTGCGGAGGGACTTTCCCCCGCCGGCACCGACAATCTGAGCGTTCCCCTGCTCACAGGATTGACGCTCTATCTCGCCAACACGCTGGTGTGAGGGCAGCGCATGGAACTCTCACGCTACCTGTTGCAGCTGACCCTCGGCGTCATCCTCAGCGGTTTGATTGCCGGCCTGGGCTACCGCAAGCATGCACTTGCGGCGAGCGGGGTCCTCGGCGCGATGCTGATAGGGACGATTATTTTCGGCCTCGGCGGTTGGGTCTGGGGCATGGTGTTGATCACCTTTTTCGTGCTTTCCAGCGGCCTTTCGGCATACAAAAAAGCCGTGAAGCAGACGCTGGCGGAGAAATTCGAGAAAGGGGCGCGGCGCGATCTCGGGCAGACGCTGGCGAACGGCGGATTGAGCGCGCTCATCGCCCTCGCCGCGTTGCTATGGCGCAGCCCCACGCTCTTTGCCGCCTATCTGGGAGCGATGGCGACGGTCAATGCGGATACGTGGGCCACCGAACTGGGTGTGTTGAGCCGCCGTCAGCCGCGCCTGATCACCAACGGCAAAGTAGTCGAGCCGGGAACCTCGGGCGGCGTCTCGTGGTTGGGCCTCGGCGCGACGCTAGCAGGCGGGCTCTGCATCGGCCTGGCCGCGCTGGCTTTCCTGGCGCTGGATGTGCGGCTGGGAGGCCAGGGATTGAGCGACGCCGGCATGACGTGGAAGCTCTTGCCCATAACGATGGGAGGCGGACTGGCAGGCTCACTGGCCGATAGCTGGCTGGGCGCAACAGTGCAGGTGATCTACTTCTCCACCCGGCGGCACAAAGAGACCGAGCGAGCCATAGATCTCGACGGTAGCCCCAACACGTACCTGCGTGGCTGGCGCTGGCTTAACAATGACTGGGTGAATTTCCTCAGCTCCGCCGTCGGAGCCCTGATGGCCGCCGGCCTGTGGCAGCTGTTTAACGCCTGAGCTGGCGGCCGACAGCGGAAACTCAAGGTAGCACGGGATAGGCGGACAGCGGCGCGTAGGCGATGCCGACGAGGCCCAGGCCAGTATGGGCTCCCAATACCGGCGCCACCACGCCAGGGGATAGCCAGGTGACGGGGAAACGGGCGTCGAAAAGCGCCTTCACCTCCCTCACACCTGCGAGATTGTTCGTGTGCATGATCTGCATCCGCAGCGGCGTGCCTTCCCCGTGTTGCTCGGCGACTACATCCACCAGTTTCGCCAGCGCCTTGGGGAAAGTCCGCGCCTGCCCGCGCTGGTAGTATTTGCCATCCACCTTGCTGACGCCGATGATGGGTTTGATGTTCAGCACCGAAGCCAGCAAGCCCTTGATGTGGCTGATGCGTCCCCCATGAATCAAGTATTCCAGTTCAGGCAGCGTGAAGATCGTGTCCGTCACCTCCCGCACCTTCGTCAACAGCTCCAGGACTTGCTCCATGGGCCAGCCCGCTTTGGCCGCGCGCGCGGCCGCTTCCACCTGCCAGCCTTCCGCCGCCGAAAGCGTCAACGTATCAAAGAGGGTCACCCGCGCCTCGGGGACCAGTTTCGCACCCTCACGGGCCGAGTTACAGGTAGAGCTTAACCCCGAAGAGATGTGAACGCAGAGGATCTCCGGGTCGGTCCTGGCCAGTTCGCGGAAGATCTGGGCAAACTCCCCCGGCGAGGGCAAAGAGGTCGTCGGCAAATTCTGCGCCTGCGGCAACAGAGCATAGAACTCTTCGGGTTGGATATCCACGCCGCTGACGTAGGTCTTGCCATCCAGCCCAATCAGCAACGGCGCCAGGTGAACAGTTAATCCCTCTAACAATTCTGGGGGCAAATCCATGCCACGATCGCTGACGATGTGCATCTCCCCTCCTTTACTTCAGGTACTTCAGTGTTAGACACAACAACGCGCAGCACTATTTTACTCCATTTCGCAGATTATGCGCTGCACGCTCCCAGGCTTGCCAGCATCGAGAGGTCATGTTACACTTCAAAATCATCACCGCGTAAGGAGGCCAGACATGGATCACGGTTTTGAAACGGTCAAACCAGAGCGCTTGCACGAAAACCCGTTTCAGCTGATTGGACAGGAATGGATGTTGGTGACCGCCGGGACGCTGGGAGCTTTCAACACGATGACGGCTAACTGGGGCGGGATGGGAGTGTTGTGGAACCGCCCGGTGACCTTCGTCTTCGTGCGCCCGCAACGCTATACTTTCCAATTCATGAACCGCGCGGAGACGTTCACCCTGAGTTTTTTTGAGCGGCGGTATCGCGAGGCGCTCTCTTTCTGCGGCTCACACTCCGGGCGCGCGGTGGACAAGATGACGGCGACGGGGTTGACGCCGATAGCCGTAGAACCAGACGCCGTGACCTTCCAACAGGCGCGGCTGGTATTCGTCTGCCGAAAGCTGTACGCGCAAGATCTGGAGGGCGACGCCTTCACGGTCCCCGAAGTAGCGGCAGACATATATCCCAGCCATGACTATCATCGCCTGTTCATTGGCGAGGTGCTCACGGTGCTGGCGGCAAAACGCACGACTGCGGTCACATAATTCCGGTTCCCAACGCCGTGTCCCAGGAGAATGAGCTGCGGCGCAGCGGCTGGGGACGAAATCCCCGGCCTGAAGCAGGCAGCCAGGCTCAAGCGCATTGTTTGGGCGGCCCGCTTTAGCAGGCCTGGCATAGCAGCCCCGGAATTCATTCCGGGGCGGAGCGATTTTTACGCCCGTGGCCGTTTGCGCAATTGCTGGTATAATGGGTTTGTCTGGAGGCAATCCATGAACATCACCTTTCTATGGGGTCAAAGCGTCGTGAGCTTGCCGGGGGTCGTCTCTTTTGAGACCACGCGCGATGTTCCCGCGCGCCCCAAGCCTTGATTTTATGTAAAGTTACAGGTCATATTTCCTGGCCGTGGGCGCGCAGTCCACGGCCTTTTTGTCGCTCGCATTCTGGAATGTCTGCCGTGGACGGCGCCGGCCAGGCATTCGAGGAGCACAGGATGAGCACGATTATCGTCAAACTGGATGACATTGCCTTGCAGTATAGCGCCCTTCCCATCTTGGACGGCGTCAGCTGGGAAATTCAAGCCGGGCAAAAAGTGGGGCTGGTCGGTGCGAACGGAGCAGGCAAGTCCACGCTGCTGCGCATCGTCGCGGGGGTGTTGCAGCCCGATCGGGGCGCCATTTTCCGGCACGCCGAGCTGCGCATCGGCTATCTGGCGCAGGAGCCGGCGCTCGACCCCGAACAGACGGCGTGGGAAGCCGTGTTGAGCGCCAATACGGCGCTGGAACGTCTCGAGGCGGAGATGCGACGCCTGGAACTGCAGATGGCGGATCCCGAAATCTACACTGACGCGACTGCCCTCGCACGAGTGCTGGCCGCGCATGCCCGCGCGCAAGCCGCCTTCGAGGAGCAGGACGGCTACCGTTACGCCAGTCGCTGTGAACAGGCGCTGCAGGCTGTGGGCTTCGAGGCAGCAGATTACGCTCTGCCGGTCAGCGCGCTCTCCGGGGGGCAGCAGAAAATGGTAGGACTGGCCCGCTTGTTGGCGCTCGACTGCAACCTCTTGCTCCTGGATGAGCCCGACAATCATCTCGACCTGGCGGGCAAACGCCGACTGGAGCGCTTCATCCAGGAGTTTCCCGGCGCCGTCGTGATCGTGTCACACGACCGCTATCTGCTCGACGAAACGGTGAGCCGCATCAGCGAGATCGAGGAGCACCGGCTGAAGGACTACGTGGGCAACTATTCGGCGTATGCGATCGAGAAACAATTGTGGCTGTTGCGGCAGCAGCAACTATATGCGGCGCAGCAAAAGGAAATCGCGCGCATCGAGGCGGCCATCGCCCGTTTCGAGTATTGGGCCAGCATCGTCATAGACGAGCGTCACATTCGGCAGGCGCGACATCGCCAGAAAATGCTCGAGCGCATGGACAAGATCGAAAAGCCGGTGCTCGAACGCGAGCGGATGGGACTGGAGCTCAACGGCTGGCGCGGCTCCAACAAGGTGCTGGAGATCATCGGATTGGACAAAGTCTTCCCCACTGCCGACGGAGGCGAGAACCTCGTGCTGCGGGGGCTGAATCTGCTGATCTGGCACGGCGAGCGGGTAGGCCTGTTGGGTGAAAATGGCGCCGGCAAAAGCGTGCTGTTGCGCTGCATTCTGGGGCAGGAAGTGCCGACACAGGGCGTGATCCACATCGGCCCAAGCGTACGGCTGGGGTATTACGCCCAACAACACGAGACCCTCGACCCTCGCCGCACGCTGATCGAGGAGCTTTGGGAGGCCAAATCCATGTCGGAACAGGCCGCAGTGAGCGTCCTGCGCCGATTTCTGTTTCCCTACATGCGCGTGCGCGACCGCGTGGAGCAGCTCTCCGGCGGCGAACGCAGTCGGCTGCAGCTGGCGAAACTGATGCTTTCAGACGCCAACTTCCTGCTGCTCGACGAGCCGACGAACAATTTGGATCTGCCCTCCTGCGAGGTCCTGGAGCAGGCGCTGGATGAATTCGAAGGGACGGTGCTGGTGATTTCCCATGACCGCTATTTCCTCAATCGGGTGGTCACTCGCATCGTCGAGCTAGACGAGGGCGCCCTGCGGGAATATGCCGGCGACTACACCGGTTACGTCGAGAAAACGACGCCGACAGGTGCAATGAACTCCGGCAGAAAGTAGTATAATGGTCGTGGAATGTTGTGCTCATAACTCAGGAGGGCTGGCAATACGCCAGTTTGTGGAAGTTCATGACCATAACCACAAGCGTGCGGCGAACAGGGAAACACGTCGCAGCTGCGCTCGTGCTGCTGCTGGTGATTCTCGCTAGCGGTACGATGGGAGCCTTGTCGGAAGCCTCAAGAAAATCCCCTGAGGCTTCCGATGCCGTCGCATACAAACGGCTGGACAAAACGGCAGCGCCAGCCGCGCCGGATCGCCTGCTTTCCACTCTGACGACCGTGGCGCAGCCAGCGGCGATCCCCGCGCCGCCGGCGGCGGACGAGACACCGCGCCGCGCCGCCTATCCCCAACGGCGGGAATGGCCTTGCAGGTTGCCGGAAGGATGCGCCGACATCGAGGCCATAGAAGCGGAGACCCTGGCACAAACGATGCCTTCCGCAGCAGATCTGACTTCCCTGCAGCAAACTCAAGAGGCCGAAACACCGGCCTGGCGTAAGCGCTATGAGTGGTATCAGCTGCTCATCACCACCGCCAGTGAACCGTTATTGGAAGTAGCGACCGCGCCGACAGACGCAGACAAGCCGGCGCTGCGCCTGTTACACGGGCGAGCCGATGTGCAGGCGAACGCTGCTTTGATCCAGGCCGAGGGCCGCGCCTATCCAGAGATTCCACCGGTTCTGGTCGCAGCAGCCATTGCCGAACAGGCCAGTGACGTGGAACGCATATTTGGAATGGACACGCTGGAGAAAGCCGCCCTGGAACTGCCCGGCCTGGAGAACATGTCCATCGGGATAGCACAGCTGCGCCCTACCGAAATAGAGGGGCTGGGCCTGGGAGAGGCCGACCCCTTCGAGCCGGAGACTGCCGTGCAGGGCATGTATGCCAAGATTGACCTGGGCAACCGCCGCATCACCGAGCTCGAAGATCCCGCCGCGCCGCTCTCATTGACGGAGCGCTACATGGTGCTCTCGCTGGCACAAAATGGCACGTGCGAGGTAGATGAGTACTTCGCCCTGGGAGGCGACTGGACTACCATCCTGCTGCAGGACAATAACGCGCGGGTGATGCGCTACTTTTTGGTGCACCTGGACTGGCTGCTCCTCAACGGCTGGGAGCTGCCGGGAGACGTAAATCTGGATTACTGGCGCGAGCTGGTGTTCTCGAGCCCCTGAGATCCGCCCTAAACGACGCGCCCCGGCCCAAACAAGCCGGGTGACGTGTAGACCGCGAATCCTTTACGTCCTGCCAAAATGTGCTATTCTTAAAGGCTGCCGAATTGCTTGGGGTGGAGGAAGAGCTTCATGGGGAAGAAACGGGTAGTCCTGCTCAGCGCCGTCGCCTGGCTGCTGGTGCTGGCGACGAGCTTGTGGTTTCCAGCAGCGCAAGCCACTCTGGCACGCAATGCGTCACAACAAGCGCGACCAGTTGTCATTTATTTCTTCTGGGGCGATGGCTGCCCGCACTGCGCTGAGGAAGAGCCCTTCCTGAAAGAGCTGGCACAGCGCTATCCTGCCGTTGAAATCCGCGACTACGAAGTCTGGTACAACGCCGAAAATCAAAAGTTGCTCAAGAAAATGGCAGCGGCTTTCGGCTTTGAGCCGCAAGGGGTGCCCACAACATTTATTGGACAACAATACTGGACGGGCTATACCGCTGAGATTGGCGCCAGCATCGAAGCCTATGTGGCCGCCTGCACCGTTGACGGTTGCCGCGATGCCGGCGTCGGCGTCATCCCCGGCATTGAAGAAACAGCGGATACCCCCTCCACATCTCCCGAAACCACGCCGGCAGACAACAAAACGACACTCACCCTGCCCATCCTCGGCACGGTTGACCTGGCCACCCAATCCCTGGTGGTGAGCACCTTGCTGATCGCCATCGTGGACGGCTTCAATCCCTGTTCGCTCTGGGTGCTCTCCATTCTGTTGGCGCTGACCCTGCACACCGGCTCGCGCAAGAAGGTGCTCATCATCGGCCTGGTGTTCCTGACCGTGACCTCGCTGGTCTATGGGCTCTTCATCGCCGGGCTGTTCACCCTGTTCTCCTTCGTGAGCTTCCTGAAGTGGATTCAGGTCGTGGTGTCGCTCGTCGCACTCTTTTTCGCCGCCGTGAATATCAAAGATTACTTCTGGTACAAAGAGGGCCTCTCGTTCACCATTTCCGATGAGAAAAAGCCCGGCATCTACAAAAACATCCGTCGGGTGCTGAATGCCGGCGATTCACTGTGGGGCATGATCACGGCCACGGTCGTGATGTCGGCAGGGGTTTCGCTGGTGGAATTCGCCTGCACGGCGGGATTCCCCGTGTTGTGGACCAATCTGCTCGCGGCGCAGAACGTCCCCGCTCTCACCTTTGGGCTCCTGCTGCTCCTGTACATGGTCATCTACCAGATTGATGAATTGGGGATCTTTCTCGTCGCCGTGTTCACGCTCAAATCCAGCAGGTTAGAGGAAAAGCACGGCCGCATTTTGAAGCTGGTCGGCGGCACGCTGATGCTCACCCTGGCGGCCGTCATGCTCATCAACCCAAATTTGATGAACAATCTGGGCACGTCGCTGCTGATCTTCGCCGCCGCCTTTGGCGTTGCCGGGCTGGTTTTGCTGGCGCATCGCGTCATCCTCCCCCACTACGGCATTTACCTCGGCTCGGAGCCGCGACCCTCGAAAAAGCGCCGCACGAACCGCCGCCCCCAGTCCAGGCAAGCACGAAGCCGGTAACTGCGGGAGTCGGTAAAATGGAATGGGACTCGCTGCTTTCGGCTTTCGGATTGATCTTCATTGCCGAGTTGGGGGATAAGACCCAGCTGGCGGTGATGACTCAGACATGCAAATTCCGCAGCCCCTGGGCCGTGTTCCTGGGGGGAAGCCTGGCGCTCACCGCTGTGACCGCGCTCGGCGCGGTCGGCGGCAGTCTGCTCGGCGCGGTCCTCCCCATGGAGGTGATCCGCTACCTCGCGGCGGCAGCATTTGGGGTGATGGGCCTGCTGATCTGGCGTGAAGCGGCCAAAACGGCCGCCGGGGACACCGACGAGGCCGAGCCAACCTGTGAGAAAACCCGACCGCATTGGGATTGGCGCGCTTTTGGCGCGACTTTCAGCCTGCTCTTTTTAGCCGAGCTGGGCGACAAAACGCAGCTCGCCGTGTTGGGGCTGGCGAGCAAGCGCCCCTCCCCCTGGCTGGTGTTCATCGGCGGCAGCCTGGCATTGACCGCCGTGACCGCGCTGGGGGTGGTAGGTGGGCAACAACT
>JAAZNO010000087.1 GCA_012798275.1 Chloroflexota bacterium | reverse complement strand
GTGAGCGAGTTTGGCTTCCAATCGCTGCCGCCGCTGGAAACGGTGCGGACGTATGCGGAGCCGGCGGACTGGAACATGACCTCGTACATCATGGAGCATCATCAGCGCAACGAGGCGGGCAACGGGAAGATCATCCATTACCTGACCGACCATTTCCGGCTGCCCAAAGACTTCCCGGCGCTGGTCTATCTCAGTCAGGTGTTGCAGGCGGAATGTGTGCGCACGGGGGTGGAGTTCTGGCGTCGCAGCCGCGAATGTACCTCCGGCACGCTCTACTGGCAGTTGAACGATTGCTGGCCCGTGGCCTCATGGGCGAGCCTGGATTACTTCGGGCGCTGGAAGGCGCTGCACTACGCAGCGCGGCGCTTTTACGCGCCGGTGCTGCTTGCCGCTGAGGACTGCGGCCCGGAGGTCGGCCCGCGCCCGGTGACAGATCCAGCCGCTGACGAGCAGCGCCGCGTGCGTTGGACGGTGGAGCAGCTCGACGGCGAGCCCCTCGGCAGCGGGGAGCGGGTGGTGAGCACGGAGGCCCTCGGCTATCTGCTGGGGACGGCGGCCGGCACGGCGCCGCCATGGAAGCCGCTGGCGACGGTGTACGTCACCAACGATCTCCTCACGCCTTGGGAAGGCGCCGTGCGCTGGACACTGGAGACGTTGGCGGGGCACCCGCTGCGCATGGGGGAGCTGCCAGTCAAGGCGGCAGCGCAGAGCGCGGTGCAGGTCTGCGCGCTGGATTTTTCGGACGTGGTGACCCGGGAGAACCGCCGCGAAGTCGTGCTGGTTTACGAACTGTGGCGCGGTGAGACGCGCGTGAGCCTGGGAGTGCTGCCGTTCTGCCCGTCCAAGCATTTGCAGTTGACCGATCCCGCGCTGGAGGCGACGGTCGCGGCGGAAGACGGTGTCGCGGTCGTCTCGCTGCGGGCGACGAGCCTGGCGCGATTCGTGGCGCTCACGGTCGCAGGAGCGGACGTCATCTTCAGCGATAATTTCTTCGACCTGCCGGCCGGGCGGGAAGTCGCCGTGTGCGCGCCTCTGCCCTCGGGCTGGGACCTGGCGCGTTTCCAGGAGGCGCTGCGCATCCACAGCCTGGTGGATTCATACTGAGCGCTCTGGAAAGGTGCCCAGGTGTTCACGTATGCACGTTCGCACATGTGCGTCAGCACCGGGAGATCTACACGGGGAGGTCCCATGGAACTTGAACTGCTCGCCGATTACGGCTGCATCACCGGCGAAGGCCCGCTCTGGCATCCGCTGGAGCGACGGCTGTACTGGGTGGACATCCCGCCGGGGCGCCTGTTCCGCTACGATCCGGCGCGGGGACATCACGAGCTGTGCTACGCCGCCGGCGAGTCCATCGGCGGTTTTACGGCGCAGGCAGATGGTGCGCTGCTGCTCTTCATGGCGCGTGGCGCGGTGTCGCTATGGCGCGCGGGGACGCTCATCCCCGTCATCCCGGAGATTCCAGAGGAACGGGAGAGCCGCTTCAATGACGTCATCGCCGACCCCGAAGGGCGCGTCTTTTGCGGCACGATGCCCGTGGGCGAGCGCGGCGGCTCCCTCTATCGGCTGGACCCGGACGGCGCGCTGACGCGGGTGCTCGACGGGGTGCAGATCTCCAACGGCATGGGCTTCTCGCCCGACCTGACGCAGTTCTACTACACCGAGTCGCTCGCGCGGACGATCTGGCTGTTCGACTACGACCGCGCGACGGGTGCCTTGAGCCGGCGCCGTGCCTTTGTCCGTACGCCGGAGCACGAGGGCGTCCCCGACGGCCTCACCGTGGACGCGGAGGGCCATGTCTGGTCGGCGCGCTGGGATGGCGGTTGCCTGGTGCGCTATCGCCCGGATGGGAGCGAGGATTTTCGCGTGGAGTTCCCGGCGCGACAGGTCTCCTGTGCGACGTTCGGCGGGCCCGACTACCGGGATTTGTACGTCACGACGGCGGGCGGCGACGACAAAGCCACCAACGGCCCCGGCGCCGG
>JAAZNO010000574.1 GCA_012798275.1 Chloroflexota bacterium | reverse complement strand
CACGACCTGAACTGGCCCGAAGATGCCGACGCGCCGCATCTGGATGTGGCACTCATCCTCAAGCTGATGTGGGAGCAGTGGAACGAGGTCTTCAAGAAGACCCTGGGTTTCTCCGAGCGCAGCCTGGTGAGCGAACTGCGCGAGGTGCGCAACCGCTGGGCGCACCAGGAGCCGTTCACCACCGACGACGCCTACCGCGCGCTGGATTCCGCTTCGCGGCTGCTCACCGCCATCTCCGCGCCGCAAGCCGCCGACCTGGAAAAGATGAAACTGGAACTGCTGCGCCTGCGCTTCGATGAGCAGGTGCGCGGCGAGCGACGCAAAAGCGCCGGGGCAGCCGTGGAAAGCGCCGTCACCGGCGCGCTCAAGCCCTGGCGCGAGGTGGTCACGCCGCACAAAGACGTGGCTAGCGGACGTTACCAGCAGGCGGAGTTTGCCGCCGACCTGTGGCAGGTTCACTTGGGCGAGGGCAGCGATGAATACAGGCATCCCGTGGAGTTCTACCGGCGCACCTACCTCACGGATAGCCTGAAGCAGCTGCTGGAGAACGCCATCCGCCGCCTCACCGGGCAGGGTGGCGATCCCGTGGTACAGCTGCAGACCAACTTCGGCGGTGGCAAGACCCACTCGATGCTGGCGCTGTACCACCTGTTTTCCGGCGCGAACCTGGGCGAGTTGCTGGGCCTGGATGAGATCCTCAAAGCGGCGGGCGGCGTCACGGCCTTGCCCGCAGTCCGGCGCGTGGTACTCGTGGGCAACCGCATCTCCCCCGGCAATCCGGTGGTCAAGCCCGATGGCACAGTCGTGCGCACGCTCTGGGGCGAACTGGCCTGGCAGCTCGGCGGGCGGGCCGCGTATGACCGCCTGCGCGCCGATGATGAGCGCGCCACCAGTCCCGGCGATGTGCTGCGCGAGCTCTTCAACGACTACGGACCTTGCCTCATCCTCATTGATGAGTGGGTCGCTTACGCCCGCCAGCTTCACGAGGCGAGCGACCTGCCGGGCGGCAGCTTCGAGACGCACTTCACCTTTGCCCAGGCGCTCACGGAATCCGCTAAACTGGCGCGGCAATGTCTGCTCGTCATCAGTTTGCCTGCCTCCGATACCACCGGCTCACCGCACGCGCCGGTGGATGACGTGGAGGTGGGCGGCGAGCGGGGCCGCGCGGCGCTGGATCGCCTGCGCAATGCCGTCGGGCGCGTGGAATCCTCGTGGCGTCCCGCCAGCGCGGAAGAGGGCTTTGAGATTGTGCGTCGCCGGCTGTTCGAGCCGCTGATCGCGCCGGAGCAATACACCGCCCGCGATGTGACCGCCCGCGCCTTCTACGAGCTTTACCGCACGCAGGCCGCCGAATTTCCGCCGGAAACGCGCGAGGCCGAATACGAGCAGCGCATCAGGGCTGCCTACCCTATCCATCCAGAGATTTTCGACCGCCTCTACACGGATTGGTCCACGCTGCTCAAATTCCAGCGCACGCGCGGCGTGCTGCGCCTGATGGCGGCGGT
>JAAZNO010000011.1 GCA_012798275.1 Chloroflexota bacterium | reverse complement strand
GGGGACAGGGGATAGAGGGCAAGAGTTGATTCTCAATCTTCAGCAGTCGCCAGGAAACCTTGCGTTTTTTAGCCCATGGCTGAACAGTTACCCTGTGAGTCGTGACTGCGACAGCTCTCGACTCACAACTCACTGCTCTCTATTTGCCGAGGAGACCCTATGTCTTACATGCCCGAACCGAAGTCGTTGGACCATCTCCTGGCGCAGGTATCGCGGCTGCACCATGAGCGGGCGCGCGCGCAATTCAGCGCGCTCGGCCTGCATCGCGGACAGCCGCCGTTGCTCCTGGCCCTTCAGGAACACGAAGGGCGCACGCACACGGAGCTGGCGGACGTGTTGCACGTGACCCCCGCGACCATGACCAGGATGGTGCAGCGGCTGGAATGTGCCGGTTTTGTTCAACGCCAGCCCGACCCGAACGATCAGCGCGTCTCACGGGTGTTCCTCACCGAGAAGGGACGGCAGACGGCGGAACGCTTACAGGCGCTCTTCCGCACCCTGGATGAGGAAACCTTCACCGGGCTGAGTCCCGAAGAACAGGCGACCCTCCATCGCCTGCTGCTCTGTGTGCGCGACAACCTGCTGCGCACCGCCCATTTCGCCGCGGAGGACCCTCCATGAAATCTATTGTGCAGTTATTGCGCTTTCTCAAACCGTATCGCGTGTGGGCGTTGATCGCCCCGCTGCTGATGATGCTCGAAGTGGCAATGGACCTGATGCAGCCCCGCATGATCGCCCGCATCGTGGATGAAGGCATCGCGCAGAAAAACCTGCCGCTGGTGCTGCAACTCGGCGGGATGATGATCGGCTTCGCGATCATCGGCGCGTTCGGCGGCATGAGCAACGGCTTCTTCGCCGTGCGCGCCGTCCAGGGTTTCGCCGCCGACCTGCGTGAGACATTGTTCCGCAAGGTGCAGGAGCTCTCCTTCGCCAATCTCGAAGAGCTGGAGATCGGACGGCTCATCACCCGCCTCACCAACGACGTCACCCAGGTGCAGCAAGCGATCTACATGACGCTACGGATGATGATCCGCGCCCCGCTGCTGCTGATCGGCAGCCTGGTCATGGCGATCGTCACCAGTCCGCAGCTCACCTTCATCCCCCTGATACTGATGCCGATAGAACTGCTTGTCATGAGCTGGTTCATCCACAAGGCGACGCCGCTCTACACCCGCGTGCAGGAGCGGCTCGACAAGCTCAACGGCGTGATGCAGGAGAATCTGGCCGGCGTCCGGGTGGTCAAGGCCTTCGTGCGGGAGACCTACGAGGAGCAACGCTTCGGCAAGGCCAACGACGCGCTGGTCAATCAAAACCTCGTCGTGGCCCGGCTCAGCGCGGCGACGACGCCCTTCATGATGCTGACCATGAACCTGGGCGTGGTGGCCGTGTTGTGGTTTGGCGGCGTCGAGGTGACGCAGGGCGGGATGCAGGTCGGGCAGATCATCGCCTTCGTCAATTATCTCAACACCACGCTGTTCTCGCTGATGATGGTGAGCATGTTGGTCATCGGCGCGGCGCGGGCGGGGGCGTCGGCGGCGCGCATCCAGGAAGTGCTGCTCAGCCAGCCGGCGGTTCAGGATCCGCCGCAGCCGCGCCAGATCCCCGCACCGCGGGGCCGCGTGACCTTCGAGAATGTCTGCTTCAGCTATGACGGCAACTGCGGCGACCCGGTGCTCAAAGACATCAGCTTCACCGCGGAGCCGGGGCAGACGGTGGCGCTGCTGGGAATGACCGGCGCGGGCAAGTCGAGCCTGGTGCAGCTCATCCCCCGCTTCTACGACGTGACCGCCGGCCGCGTGACCTTCGACGGCGTGGACATCCGCGAGCTCGAGCAGGCGTCCCTGCGGCGCGCCATCGGCATCGCGCTGCAGGAGACCGTGCTCTTCAGCGGCACGATCCGCGACAACATCCGCTATGGTCGCCCCGACGCGAGTGATGCCGAGGTCATCGCCGCGGCCCAGGCCGCGCAGGCGCATGATTTTATCATGAGCTTCCCCGACGGCTACGATACCGAAGTGGGGCAGCGCGGCGTCAATCTCTCCGGTGGACAGAAGCAGCGGCTCGCCATCGCCCGGGCGCTCTTGATAAACCCGGCGGTGCTGATCCTCGACGACAGCACCAGCGCCGTGGATGTGGAGACGGAGGCGAAGATTCAGGCCGCGCTGGAGGTGCTGCTGCGGGACCGCACGAGTTTCGTCATCGCGCAGCGCATCAGCACCGTCCTCACCGCCGACAAAATTCTGGTGCTGGATGATGGGCGCATCGTCGCCGAGGGTTCGCACGACGAGCTGCTGGCCTCAAGCCCCATCTACCGCGACATCTACGACTCCCAGCTGGGGAACGGAGGCATGCTCAATGGCTAAATCCAACCCGTCCACGACCGACGCCCCGCAGCCACCGCCCCTCCAGTTTGGCCCTCACCGGGGCGGGCCGATGGGGATGGCGCAAGAGAAACCCAAAGTCAAGAACGCGCTCGGCACGCTCAAGCGGCTGTGGCGCTATCTGGAACGGCAAAAGTGGACGCTTTCCGCCGCCGCCGTGTTGATCATCATCACCGCCGCGCTGGAATTGCTGGGGCCCTATCTCATGGGACGGGCGATAGATACTTACATCGCCCAACGCGACCTGAGGGGCCTTGCCCGTCTGGCAGGCATGATGATAGGCGTCTACGTGCTGGCCTCCGCCGGGACGTGGGCGCAGAACTATCTCATGGCGGGCGTCGCCCAATACGCCGTGCGCGATTTGCGGGAGGAGCTCTTTGCCAAACTGCAGACGCTCTCGCTGCGCTTCTTCGATCAGCATCCCCACGGCGATTTGATGAGCCGCCTCACGAATGACGTGGAAAACATCAGCAATACGCTGAGCAGCAGCGCGGCGCAGCTCTTCGCCAGCGCCTTCAACCTCGTCGGGGTGATCATCATGATGTTCGTGGTCAACGTGCCGCTGGCGGTGATCACGCTGTTCATCATCCCGCTGACGGTGACGCTGACCCGGTTCATCACCCGGCGCACGCGCGAGGGCTACCGCGCACAGCAAAAGCACCTGGGGACGCTCAACGGCATCATCGAGGAGACCATCTCCGGCGAGAAAACGGTGCAGGCCTTCGTGCGGGAAGAGGCGGCCATCGAGACCTTCGCCGTCGCCAATCGCGAGCTGCGCGCAGCGGCAACGCGCGCCGAAACCCTCACTGGCTTCATGGGGCCACTGATGAACCTGATCAACAACATCGGCCTGGCGCTGGTGGCGGGAGCGGGCGGCTGGCTGGCCGTGGAGGGACTGGCGACCGTCGGGGTGATTGCTACCTTCATCAACTACGCCCGCAGCTTCGCGCGTCCGCTCAACCAGATTGCGCAGCTCTTCAACACCATCCAGTCGGCGCTGGCGGGCGCCGAGCGCGTCTTCGAGCTCCTCGACGAACCCCCGGAGATGGTGGACGCGCCGGATGCCCTGCCGTTGGAACACATCCAGGGGCGGGTGAGCTTTGACGACGTGTGTTTTGGCTATGAGCCGGGCGTGCCGGTACTGAAGCACATTCACCTCTACGCCGAGCCGGGACAGTTGATCGCGCTGGTCGGGCCAACCGGCGCCGGCAAGACGACGATCATCAATCTGCTGACGCGCTTCTACGATGTGGACTGCGGTGCAATCCACATTGACGGCGTGGACATCCGCAACATCAGAATAGCAGATCTGCGACGGAAACTGGGGTTGGTGCTGCAGGATAACTTCCTCTTCGCCACGACGGTCATGGAAAACATCCGCTACGGGCGTCTGGACGCCACCGACGAGGAGGTGATCGCCGCGGCGCAGCTCGCCAACGCCGATAGCTTCATTCACCGGCTGCCGCAGGGCTATCAGACGGAGCTCGCGGAGCGCGGCAGCAACCTCAGCCAGGGACAACGACAGCTGCTCGCCATCGCCCGCGCGGTGTTGGCCGATCCCGAAGTGCTGATCCTGGACGAGGCCACGAGCAACGTGGACACGCGCACGGAGAAGCACCTGCAGGCGGCGCTGTGGCGGCTGATGGCGGGGCGCACGAATTTC
>JAAZNO010000086.1 GCA_012798275.1 Chloroflexota bacterium | reverse complement strand
GGGGGTGGCGCCCATCAGCAGGCCGATGATGGCAAAGAGCATCACGTTGTAGACGATCAGCACGTCGCGGTTCTCGAAGGGGGCGAAGAAGTTGAAGGGAATCACCAGCACGTAAACCGCGAGCACGGCCAGCGTCAAGGGGAGCAACAGGCGCATCATGGTGGCGATGAATTTGCTCAATCCCTGCTCGAAGTTCTGTGCAGCGGGTGCAACGGTCGGGTCGTAAACCGTGGCGAGCGCCAGCACGGGCAGCAAGCCAAAGCCGCCCGCCGCGATCAGCCGAAGCAGCAGCTCCGGCAGGGTGATCCCCAGGGCGCTAAACATCCCCACGGTGATGACGCCGAAGACCACGCCCGCGCCGAGGTAAAGTCCGGCCACGATGATGACCTCCAGCGATTTGATGAGGAAGGCGAAACGGTCGGCGGCGCTGGAACGGAGGCCGAGGGTGAAGATCCCCAGAGCGACCCAACACAACAACGGAATGTGGATGAGGGCCAGGATCAGATACTGCTTGCTGGCCCAATCCGCCCGAAAGGCGGGTGCGAGTCCCACGACGTAGGCCGCCGCCGCGAGCACGCCCAGGCCCAGCGCGGCGGCGAGCCGGGTACGCTGCCTGGCGGTGAGCGCCAGAAAGATGAGGGCGCTGAAAGTCGCAATGGGCGACCACCACAGGAAGAGTTGGGGCACGGCCCCATGCACCAGGAAACCGTCTATATCGCTGATCGCCCACAGGATCAGCCCGGTGAGGAGGCTCAGCGGAATGGCCGCCGGCCAGTTGATCTTCCGGCCCGGTCGGGGGCGCTCCTCCGCGAGGTGTTGCAAGCGGTAGTGCCACGCGGACAGCAAGACATTGTCGGGGGCCGCCTCGTAGCAGGCGTCCAGCGCCGCCCGAAAAGCCGCGGCCTGATCGCTGCTGCACGCGTCCTGATAGAGCTGTTCCAATTGCTGCGGATCTGCTTCCGCAGCGCGAATGCGCGTCTCGAATGTCATCTCGGCCTCCCTGGCAAATCAGCGAGTAAGCGAAAAAGCGCATAGAATACGTTCACACGTGCCCACGTCCACACCTTCACACGTAGACACCTTCGCACATGTCCACGTCCGACGGCCCATGCGACCGCTACAGGCGCCGGACTGCCTCCACGAGTTCCGCCGCCAGGTCATAGCGGCTGAACGCCGGCATGAGGTAAATCCCCGCCGCCCACGGGCGCACCTGTTCGACCAACTCCGCGGCGATGCGCACCCCTTCGCGCGGCGCGTCTTTGTCCGCCCGCTCCAAACGTTCGAAGATCTCCGGCCCGATGACGATGCCCGGCACCTCGTTGTGCAAAAAGCGCGCGTGACGCGGGTTGTTGAGCGGCAAAATGCCCACCAACACCGGCACCGGCAGCGGACCATACTCGTCCGCATAGCGCTGCAGGAACGCCTCCGCCCGCTCCGGCTGGAAAACCGGTTGCGTGAGCAGGAAGTCCACCCCGCTGCGCAGCTTGCGCCGCAGCAACTTGAGCTCCCGCTCCGGCTCGGGCGGATCGAGGTTCAACGCCCCGCCGACAAAGAACGCCGTCGGCTGCCCGATGTCGGCGCCGGCATGGTCGCGGCCGGCGTTGAGCTGTTCCTTGATCAACTGAATGAGGCCCGTCGGCGCCAGGTCGTAGTTGTCCATCGCTTCGGGGTAATCGCCGATGGCCGTCGGGTCGCCCATCACCACAAAGACGTTGCGAATGCCCAGCGTGTGCGCGGCGAGCAGGTCGCCCTGCACCCGCAGCAGGTTGCGTCCGCGCGTGGGAAAATGCAGCACCGTCTCGATGCCCACCTCCTGCTGAATGAGATGACAGACCGCCCAGGGGCTCATCCGCATCCGCGCCATGGGACTATCCGCCACGTTGATAACGTCCGCGCCGACCTCTGCCAGCAGACTCGCGCCCGCCAGCAGTTTGTGGCTGGAAATCGTGTGCGGCGGATCCACCTCGACGGCGATAACGAAATTCCCGGCGGCAAGCTTCTGCGCCAGGTGCGTGGGAGTCTCCCCGCCATTCTCCGCCGGCTCTGGATCCAGGAGCCGCAACACGGCGAGTTCCACCTCCGGGCCGGGCGGCGCGTCGAGGGTCCGGCGCATGGCGGCAATGTGCGCGGGCGTGGTCCCACAGCAACCGCCGATGAGGACCGCCCCAATCTGCCGAAACGCGAGTGCATATTCGGCAAAGTAGTCCGCCGCCGCTGGATACATGATTCGCCCGGCGACCTGTTCGGGCCAACCCGCGTTGGGCGCGGCCGCCAGGCGCGCCCCCGGC
>JAAZNO010000573.1 GCA_012798275.1 Chloroflexota bacterium | reverse complement strand
TTGCAGGCGGGCTACGCCCGTCTGCAAAGCCCCACTTTTTTTCTCCCCCTCCCCGACGGCGTATGCGCCGTCGAGGAGGGGGCAGGGGGTGGAGCAAAAGCTACAGCTCACAAAGGTTCATCCATCGCCGTCTGGCTACCTGGCGCCAGGCTGAACAATTACCGCACATTTTCATGCTTGAATGATATGCGCCAGTACCTGGCGTCTCCTTCGCAGATAAACACGGGCCCACGTGCTCAGGTGACCACGTTCCCCGGTCATGCCGCAGGGTGAAGCAGCCGCCAGACGCGCAGCACCTCGGCGACGCTCCACGCCTGCGCGAAACAGCCACGCGGCGTGAAGGGCGGCACGGCGTCGAAAATCTCCCCGATGGTGCCCAATCCCAGTCCGTTGACGTGCTGCAGCAAGGGCGTGAGGAAGGCTTCCGCCCGCTGCGGATCGCCATACACCCGCAGATGCGCGCTCACGAAAGGCCCCATCAGCCACGCCCAAACCGTCCCCTGGTGATAGGCGCTGTCGCGCTGACGCACATCGCCCTCGTAATGGGGAACGAACGCCGGATCCCCCGGCGCCAGGCTGCGCAGACCATACGGCGTGAGCAGTTCTCGCTCGCAGACAGCCACCACCGCTCGCTGCTGCTCCGGCGCCAGCGGACTATGGGGCAACGACACGGCGAGGATCTGATTGGGCCGCAGCGTCGGATCATTCCCCTGCGGCCCGTCAATGACGTCGTAGCAATAGCCAACCTCCGCGTTCCAGAAGCGCGCGAAACTCGCCGCCGTGCGCGCTGCCGCCTGCCGATATTCGGCGTCCGGCTCGCCCAGAGCGACGGCGAATTCCGCCATCGTGCACAACGCGTTATACCACAGGGCATTGATCTCCACCGCTTTACCGACGCGCGGCGTGACCACCCAATCCTCAATCTTGACGTCCATCCACGTGAGCTGCGAGCCGGGCTCACCGGCGTAGAGCAAGCCATCGGCGGGATCCACGTGGATCTGATAGCGCGTGCCGCGTTCGTGCCAGGCGATGATGTCCTGCAGCACGGGGAAGAGCTCGCGCACCAACGCCAGATCGCCGGTCGCGGCCGCATACGCTCGCAGCGCCTCGAAGTACCACAGCGTCGCGTCCACCGTGTTGTATCCCGGCTCCGCCTCGGTGTCGGTGAAGTTGTTGGGCAACATGCCTTGATCCACCAGCCCCGCAAAGGTGCGCAGGATCTCACGAGCGATGTGAGCCCGCCCCGTCGCCAGGGTCAGGCCGGGAAGGGCGATCATCGTATCGCGCCCCCAATCCACAAACCAGGGATAGCCGGCGATGATGGTGTAGCCCTCCGCGTCGGCGCCGAGGTTGCGACGCACCACAAACTGATCGGCGGCCAGCACGAGCTGCTGAATCTCCGGCGGCGCGTCCTCCAGGGCGGCAGTCTCCACGAGCTGCCGGGCATAGGCGCGCCGCTCCTCAAGCGCGGCGTCGCCGTCGAGGTTCGGTGTCGGCTCCGTACTGAAAACCAACGTCAGCGTCTTGCCCGGCGCCAGCGTTCCGTGGAAGTCGCCGATGTTGAGGTGATCTTCAACCCGATCCAGGCCCCGTTCTGCCTCAACGCGCAGGAAGAAATCGCGATACCACTCGTGACGGGTAGAGGCCCTGGCATCCTGACTGAAGATGTAAAAAGGGATCGCTTGACTGGAAGCAACGACGCGCACGCCATGGCCGACCGGTTCCACCCGCATCCACTGGCCTATCGCGCGCGTCAGCCGATGGTGATCGCGGTAGTTCACCAGCGTCTCCAGCACCAGGGCGAGGGGACGCGGGCTTTCGAGGCAGGTGTAATGCACATAGGTGGTGTTGGCGCCGGCCTGCATCCAGACGCGCTTTTGCAGGCGCACCTCTGGCCCCAGGGCATACGTCCAGGTGGGGATGCCCTCTTCGAGGCAAAAACCTTCGAGGTATCTGTACCCCTCCGGCTCGATGACGTTGGCGGCCCATTGATTGGTGGAGAGTCTGTAAAACCGGCCGTCATATTGCACACTGTCCTCGACCTTGGCCGCCAGGAGGACGCGCTGTCGCGGCGGCGTCAGCGCCGCGATCAACAGGCCGTGATAGCGGCGCGTGAGCATACTGGCGACCGTCCCCGCCGCATAGCCGCCCAACCCATTGGTGACCAACCATTCGCGGCGGGCAGAGGCCTCCAGGTCGTTGCAGATGTCGCAGCCCAGTTCTAACATGCGGTCCTCCTCAGCAAGTAGAGATCAGTGCGCGATGAGTAGAGAGTTGTCGTCGTCACGGCTCACTGCTCACAACTCCTCGGAAAATTGGCGAGTCAACGAGTCAGCGGCGTTCACCCGTTTCCGCGTCCCATCAACGCCGGAGAATTATAGAACGCAGATTCTTCTCTCATCAGCGTTCATCGGCGTTCAGCCACGCTCGCACCTTCACACGTTTGCTGTCAACCGCAAGGGATCGAGCAGGCGCTCCAACGTCTCCGGATCCGCCACCCCGCGCTCTACCGCCACCTCCTTGATGGTGCGCCCACTGCGATACGCCTCTTGCGCGAGGCTCGCCGCCGCGTCGTAGCCGATGAGCGGCGTGAGCGCCGTCGCCAGCGCGAGATTGCGCTCGACCAGGGCGTAGCAGCGTTCCGCATCGGCCTCCAGCCCCGTGACGCACCGCTCAGTGAAAGCGCACACCGCATGTGCCAGCCAGGTGATCCCCTGCAACAGATTGTGCGCCATCAGCGGCAGCATCGTGTTCAGCTCGAAGCGCGAGTGCAGCCCGCCGAGGGTCAACGCGCTATCGAAGCCGATGACCTGCGCCGTCACCATCAACAGCGCTTCCGCCATCACCGGGTTCACCTTCCCCGGCATGATGGAGGAGCCCGGCTGGACTTCTGGCAGGCGCAATTCACCCAGGCCGGCGCGCGGCCCCGAGGCCAGCCAGCGGATGTCGTCAGCAATCCTGGCGAGGCTCACCGCGAGGGTCTTGAGCTGCCCGGAGACTTCCACCAGCGCGTCCTGACTGGCGTTCGCCGCCATGTGATTGGGCGCCTCGCAAAAATCCGTGTCCAACGCGGCGTTGAGGTGCGCGATCGCCCGCGCCGCAAATCCCGCCGGACAGTTGACGCCCGTGCCTACCGCCGTGCCACCCAGCGCCACCGGACGCAGGGTCTGCAGCGCCACCCGCAGGCGCGCCAGGCAGCCCTCCACCTGCGCCGCGTAGCCACCAAATTCCTGCCCCAGGCGGATTGGCGTCGCGTCCTGCAGGTGCGTGCGCCCGGTTTTGACGATGGCCTCGAAGGCGTCGGCCTTTTCCAGCAGGGCAGCGTGCAACCCCATCAGCGCGGGCAACAGCGCCTCGCGGAGGGCCAACGTCGCCGCCACATGGATCGTCGTGGGGATCACGTCGTTGCTCGATTGGCTCAGGTTAACGTGATCGTTGGGATGGACAGGGGTCTTGCTCCCCACCACGCCGCCCAAGAGCTGGATCGCGCGGTTTGCAATGACCTCGTTGGCGTTCATGTTGGTCGAAGTGCCGGAGCCGGTCTGGAAGACGTCCACAGGAAAATGCGCGTCCAGCGTCCCGGCGATGACTTCGTCGCAGGCCTGCAGGATCGCGGCAGCGAGCTCGGGCGCCAGCAGGCCCAGCTCCAGGTTCGATTGGGCGCAGGCGCGCTTGACCTGTCCCAGTGCGGCCAGAAAGTCGCGCCCAAAGCGTTGGCCGGAGATGGGGAAATTCTCGAGCGCGCGCTGCGTCTGCGCGCCCCACAAGGCGTCGGCGGGGACGCGCACCGGTCCCAGTGTGTCGCGCTCCTCGCGGGTGACGCTCATCTTTTCCTCCTAACGGCGGACGTGGAACGTCGGCGGCATGGCACGCTTGTGCGCCGAGGCAATGAACATCCGCCGCACTTTGGCGACCGCCTCCTCCGGCGCGTCAGGAGTCACCCCCGCCTCCCACGCTTCGAGGATGGCGTCAAGCAGCGCGTAGGTGATGCCCATCTCGCCCTCGTCGGTCTGCCCGGCCCAGAGTCCTGCCGTCGGCGCGCGGGTGATGACCGGTTCAGGAATCCCCAGCACCCGCGCGAGCGCCCGCACATCGCGCTTGTAGAGCTCGCCCAACGGCTCGAGGTCCACCCCGCCGTCGCCGTATTTGGTGAAGTACCCCACGGTGATCTCCGGCTTGTTCCCCGTGCCGAGCACCAGGGCATGGTGCGACTGCGCCAGGTAATACAACGTCGTCATCCGCAGGCGCGGTTTGATGTTCGCGCGCGCTATGTCGCTGCCGGGGGGCAATGCTGCCAGCAGCGCATCGAAAACGGGGCCGAGGTCAACCGTCACCGGACTGAGGCCCAGGACATCCGCGGTCATGCGCGCGTAAGCCGCGTCCTCCTCCAGGCTATGGCACGGCAGCCACGCCGCCCAGACATGCTCGGGGCCTACGGCGCGCACCGCCAGCGCAGCCGACACAGCGGAGTCAATGCCGCCGCTCAACCCCACGGCAAATCCCTCAAGGCCCGCGTTTTGCACCTGTTCGCGCAACCACACCGTCAGATCATGCGCCAAAGCGTCGTAGTCCATGCTCACTCCCCCTCAAAAATAGAAATCAGTGAGCCGTGAGTAGAGAGTTGCAGTCCACCCAGGCTATTTTTACCACAAATTATAGCACAAATACGGTTCGGGGTTGTATGTGAAAGCGACTATGCTATAGTGAGGAGTACAGCAAAGCAGAGGCACAAATCCCAACGCGGGGGCGGCTCACATTTTTGCGCCGGGAGCAGGTGCGCCAGCACTGGCGTCTTTCTCGAAAACGAATCCAGCCGAGGTCAGCCATGTCACGAATAGTGCTCAGATCCGGAATTCTAGCGGTGGTGTTGCTGGCGGGTTTCGCCGGCATGGGACAGACTCAAAGTCCGGTGGTGCGAGCCGTGCTGTTGTATTCCCCCACTTGCAGCCATTGCCATCAAGTAATGACGGAGGCGCTGCCGCCCTTGCGCGAGCGCTACGGCGCGCAGCTGGAGATCCTCGAAGTGAACGTCCAGGAGCCTGCAGGGTCTGCCGTCTATCAGGCCGCAGTGGAACAATTCAACCCGGCGGTGCGCGGGGTGCCGATGTTGATCATCGGCGACCAGGTACTCGTCGGCTCGGTGCAGATTCCCGACCGGCTGCCGGCGCTCATCGAGTCTTACCTGGCAGCCGGCGGGGTTGACTGGCCCGCGCTCCCCGATCTGCCCGGCGTCCCCATAGAGACGCCGCCTACGGTCACGCCGACGCCCTCCCCCATCCTCAGCCCGACGCCGGCGTCCCCGACAGAAAAGGCCCCCGCGAGTGCATCCTGGGGACTGCTCGCCATCGCCGTCCTGACGCTGCTGGCGCTGGCGGGGGGGATTTCCCGCCGCCGCCGCTAAGCCCCGGCGTCGGCGCGAGTTAGAAACACAGGTCAGGCGTTTGCCAGCTGGGGTGGAGGCGCCTCTTGCTTCTCAACCGCACTGCGCTCAACCTCAACGCCGTTGGCCCATAACTCGTATTCACTCAAATCCATTGCATCGTTCCACGATACACCATACCCGCCAGGGTCAACTTTAACTGCCTTGAAGAAGGCTTCGTTTCTCAACAACTGAAAACGATCCAGACTCAAGAGCCTCTGACAGTCATAAACTTTTTGGATGCCGTTGACAAATGTGACCAGGAGGCGCCTTTCTCTCAAAGGCGTCACCGACTTTATTCTTGGCGCATTCATGGCTCTACTCCAATCCAGGCAACTGCTTGAACTCATTGCTCTCCCACATTCGCAGCAATTCTTGCTGGTATTGCGTGCCTCACTCACGCACCAACCTTTGGGCGCGCACAGGCAAGTC
>JAAZNO010000572.1 GCA_012798275.1 Chloroflexota bacterium | reverse complement strand
TACCAGCCTGTCGGCAGCACACTCGATGACGCGGCGGGAGAGGCCTTCGACAAGGTGGCGCGGATGTTGGACCTGGGCTATCCCGGCGGGCCGGCCATCGAGAAGGCCGCGCAGCACGGCAATCCGCGCGCCTTCGACTTCCCCCGCGCCTGGCTGCCGGGGACTTTTGACTTCAGCTTCAGCGGGCTGAAGACCGAAGTGCTGCGCACCCTTAACCGCTACAACGGCCCTCGTCCGTTGCGCCTGCTTGCGGACATGGCGGCGTCGTTCCAGGCGGCCGTGGTCGAAGTATTGGTCGTGAAGACGGCGCAGGCCGCGCGGGAGTTCGGGGCGGCCTGTGTGGCGCTATCCGGCGGCGTCTCTGCCAATACCGCCCTGCGCTCGGCGATGCGCAGCCGCGCCGGTGTGCCGGTTTTCATGTTGCCGCCCATTCTCTGCACCGACAACGCGGCGATGATCGCCGCTGCCGGCAGCCGCCGCTTTCAGGCAGGCGTTCGCGGCAGCCTCGACCTGGATATCGCCCCTAACGCGCGCTTGATGTAACCTGCGGCACCCCTTGTCAAAGCCCTAAAATCGGGTAAAATAGCTCTGGAGCCGGGCTTCCGGCTCCATTCTTTATGTGTGGATGAAGACCATGAACTACCATGAAGCACTGAGATACCTTTATAGCCTGGTAGATTATGAAAAGCGCCGCATCGAGCGGTACTCTCCGGAGGAGTTTCGCCTCGAGCGGGTGGTGGATTTCCTGGCGCAGCTGGGAAATCCGCACCTGGCGTATCCCAAACTGCACATTGCCGGCACCAAGGGCAAGGGCTCTGTTTCGGCGATGCTGGCGTCCGTTGGGGTCGCGGCTGGACTGAAGACCGGGCTTTACACCTCCCCGCACCTGCACACCTACCGCGAGCGGATGCAGATCAACGGCGAGCCGATCTCGCGCGCCGAGATGGCCGCCATGCTCACCGAACTGCGGCCCCGCATCGGCGATAACCCCGACCTGACGATCTTTGAGGTGACGACGGCGCTGGCTTTTCTCTACTTTGCCCGCCAGCAGGTGGACCTTGCCGTGATCGAAGTGGGCCTCGGCGGACGGCTGGACGCCACGAATGTCATCACGCCGCTTGTTAGCGTTATCACCTCGATCAGTCTGGATCACACTTATCTGCTGGGGAACACCCTCGCGGCGATCGCGGGCGAGAAAGCCGGCATCATCAAGCCGGGGGTGCCGGTAGTGGTGGCGCCGCAACGCCCCGAAGCGCGCACCGTTTTCGAGACCGTCGCGGCCGCCCGAGAGGCCCCGCTCACCCTCGTCGAGCGCACCTGGACCTGGGAAGTGCTCGAGCGCCGGTATCACCGTCAACGTTTTGTCCTGCGGCACAGCGGCGCCCCCGATGCCTTCGAGGGCGAGTATGAGCTGTCCCTCATCGGCAGCTTCCAGCGCGAAAATGCCGCAACGGCGGTGACCGCGGCGGCCGTGGCGCGAGAGCACGGTCTGCCCCAATTCACGCCGCAAACTGTGCGGGAGGGGCTCGCGCACACCGTCTGGCCTGGCCGCATGGAAGTGTTGTACCATGATCCGCTGCTGGTCGTGGACTGCGCTCACAACGCCTATTCCGCGCAACGGCTGGCGGACTCGCTCGCGGAATGGTTCCCCGGCAAGCGGTGGATCCTCGTCTTTGGCGCGTCCACCGATAAGGACATTGCCGGCATCTTGCGGGCGCTGTTGCCCATCAGCGAGCACATCATTGTGACCCGCTCTTACCATCCCCGCGCGGCCGTCCCCTATCAGCTGGCGGACTTGTGCGCTGACCTGGGGCACGGCGCAGAAATCGCCGTCAGTCCGCAGCGGGCCCTGGAGCAGGCCTGTCAGCGGGCGGACAGCGAGTTTGGCATCCTGGTGACCGGCTCGGTATTTTTGGTCGCCGACATTCGCGCCGTGTATGCTCAGACGGCGCCCCTCAACCTGCCACAGAGCGATTGGGACGATGAACCCTGGCAGGCGGAGGCGATGACTTCGCCATAAGGTGTTGAGACAATTATGATGGATTGGGATAACCTGCCTGTTTTGCCTGATGAATTTTTCGGCTCGGACGAGGAGCACGAAGCGGAAGAAGGCCCCTTTGAGGCGATCATCTTGCCGCTGCGGGAACTCGTCGTCTACCCGCGGATGGTGACGCCCCTTTACGTGGGACGGACGCCTTCGCTCATCGCGCTTGAAGCGGCGCTCAAGGAAGATTGGCCATTGGTGACGGTAGCGCAATTGCCGGAGACTCCTGAATCCGAGGAGGAATATCCGACGCCTGAGCAGATCTATCGGGTGGGCACGGAGATTTCCATCGCCCGTTCCATTCGCCTGCCGGATGGCACGACGAGCGCCATCGCTCAGGGCTACGCGCGTGTGCGCATCCTCGAATTTGTCCAGCTAGAGCCCTATCTGGTCGCGCGGGTCGAAACCGTCCAGGAGACGACGGCGGACACGCCGCTGGTCGAAGCGTTGATGCGCGCTGTGCTGGCGATGTTCGAGAAGGTCGTGCATCTCGACCACAGCCTGCCGGAGGAAGCCTACATCTACGCGATGAATGTCGAGGAGCCGGGGCCGCTGGCGGATCTCGTCGCGCAGATGGTGGATCTGAACATCGAGGAGCGCCAGGAGATTCTGGAGACTTTCGACGCGGTTGAGCGGTTGCAGAAGATCAGCGCGCAGCTGGCGCGCGAGCTGGACGTCCTGGAGCTGGAGGATCAAATCCAATCGCGGGTGCAGCAGGAAGTGGATCGCTCGCAGCGGGAGTACTTCCTCCGTGAGCAGATGCGCGCGATTCAACGCGAGCTGGGCGAATCCGACGTCTTCATGCAAGAGGTCGCCCAGCTGCGCGAGCAGCTGGAGCAGACCGAACTGCCCGAGCACGTGCGGCAGCGGGCGGAGGAGGAGCTGGGGCGGCTGGCGATGCTGCCCCCGATGGCGCCCGAAATCGGCATCATCCGCACCTATCTCGATTGGCTGCTCGCGCTGCCATGGCTCAAGACCACGGTGGACAATCTCGACCTGAAAAATGCGGCGCAGGTGCTCGAGTCCCGGCATTACGGTCTACCCAAAGCCAAAGAGCGGATTCTGGAGTACATCGCCGTACGCAAACTGGCGCCGGAGAAGATTCGCAGCACGATTCTCTGTTTCGTGGGGCCGCCGGGCACGGGGAAGACCTCGCTGGGACGCTCGATTGCGGAAGCGCTAGGCCGTGAGTTTGTGCGCGTCTCGCTCGGCGGCGTGCGCGACGAGGCGGAGATCCGCGGCCATCGTCGCACCTACATCGGCGCGTTGCCGGGACGGATCATTCAAACGATGCGCCGCGCCGGCACGGTGAACCCCGTGTTCATG
>JAAZNO010000085.1 GCA_012798275.1 Chloroflexota bacterium | reverse complement strand
CGCCGTTGCCCCGCGAAGCCCTCTTTGGGGTGGCCAAGGGCATCTGGGCCTTCAAATTTCGGCTGCCCCGCGAGGGGACGCTGCGCGTTACCTGGGACTGAGCGTCCCGGCCATTGCCGGGGGTTTGACCGACAAGTTCCTGGCAGTGCCGTACTTTTCTCCGTCTTGCAGGGCCTGGCGCAGCTCCCGGACCACGCCCTGGAACCGCGCGTCAAGCAGCAGAGCTGGATCGCGAGGACGGGGCAGCTTCACCGTGATGATGTTCATGATCCGCCCCGGCCGCGGGCTGAGCACCACCACGCGATCCGCCAGGAGCGTCGCCTCTTCGACGCTGTGGGTCACCATGACGACCGTGCGCTGCAAATGCTGCCAGAGCTCCAGCAGCGCCGCCGCCATCCGTTCGCGCGTGAGCGCATCCAATGAGCCGAACGGCTCATCCAGCAGCAGCACTTCGGGGTCTTGCGCCAGAGCGCGCGCAATGGCAGCCCGCTGGGCCATCCCGCCGGAGAGCAGCTGTGGATAGGTGTCCCCAAAGCCGGTAAGCCCCACCATGTCGAGCAACTCGGCCACCCGTCGGCGGCGCTCCTCGGGGGATTGCCCTTGCAATTCCAGCGGCAATCCGACATTCCCGGCGACGGTACGCCAGGGCAAGAGGGTCGGCTGTTGGAAGACCAGTCCTACCGCGCGGGTAGGGCCGCTGACGGGGACGCCGCGCAGGCGCACTTCCCCCTGGGATGGCGGCAGCAGTCCGGCAAGCGTCCGCAGCAGGGTAGATTTGCCGCAACCCGAAGGCCCGATGAGGCAGACAAACTCACCCTGAAAGACGTCGAAGCTCACCTCTTCCAGCGCTTCGAGCGTGCCTTCCGGCTCGACGAAGGCCGTGTAGAGCTGGCGAATTTCCAGCAGGACATCAGAACGCGATGCCATAGCGTTCCACCTGAGCGGCCCTGACATCGCACCGCGCGGGACGGCAGGGTTTGTGGCTCATGGCTGCACGAATTGATGGGTGAAGAGGGATTCCACGGGCACGGGCTGAGTGATCAACCCGGCCTCCAGCATCACCTGCTGCGCTGTCGCCCACGCCTCCGGGGTGAAATGGCCCAGGTCAGGGGCTTGCCAGTAAGTCAGCGTCGTTTCCAGGACCGCGCGTTGCGCTGCGGCGTTCTCTTCCAACCCGGTGACGTATTTTTTGCAGACCTCGAAAGCCGCGTCGGGATCTTCCAGGACCTCTTCCAGGCTCTGCAAGAAGGCCTTGACAAATGCTGCGACGCGCTCCGGGTGTTCCTGGATCATCGTCTCGTTGGTGACGAGGACGTTGGACACCAGTTCGGCGTAATCGGCGACGTAGAGAATGTGATACGCGATGCCTTCTTCTTCCAGCACGCTGGGCGTGTTATTGGCGTAGACGACGACGGCGTCCACGGTTTTCGCCAGCAAGGCGGGGATCTGGCTGTAACCGATGACTTGCAGCTCGATGTCCTCCTCGGTCAGGCCGCCGGCGGTCAGCAGCGCGCGCAGCCCGATATACGAGGCGCCAAAGGTCTCCGGCGTGCCGATGCGCAGTCCGCGCAGGTCGGCGGGCGTGTCGAGCGGAATGTCTGCCAGCGAGACGATGGCGACGGGGAATTTACGATACCACGAGGCGATAGCGACAACCGGCAACCCCTGGCTGCGCGCCTGAATCACCTGATCCCCCGAGGCGATGGTGAAGGGCAGTGTCCCCGCCGCGACAAGGCGCAGGCCGTCGGTCTCCCAGCGGTAGTCGAGGGTGATGTCATAGCCGGCTTCCTGGAAATAACCGCGCTCCAGCCCCATGTAGATGGGACTGAACTGCACATCGGCCACATAGCCCATCGGT
>JAAZNO010000084.1 GCA_012798275.1 Chloroflexota bacterium | reverse complement strand
TATCCTGACGCTGCCGATTCCCATCTGAGCTTTTCGTACAAACTGGTGTGGGGCGTCGCCGCCCTGGGCACTTCCCTGATCTCCGGCACCTACGGCGCGCTGCTCCCCATCTTCTACCAGGATTACCTGGGATTGAGCGCCCGCTGGATCAGCCTCGCCTCACTCATTTACGCCATCTGGAACGCCATCAACGATCCGCTCTTCGGCTACATCACCGACAGCACCCGCTCGCGCCGCGGGCGCCGCATCCCTTACATGCGCTTCACCGCGCCCTTCCTCGCGCTGACCTTCATCCTGGTGTGGTTCGCCCCGCAGGGCGCCGGGGACAGCACCCTCTTCGCCTGGATGCTGGTCACCATGCTGCTCTACGACACCGCCTACACCATCATCGGCCTGGTCTACTCCGCCCTGCTGCCGGAAATCAGCGAATCCGATGCCGAACGCAACAGCTTGCAGATTTCATCGTCGCTGTTTGGGCTGCTCGGCATGATTCTGGGCTTTGTCATCCCCGACCTCTTTCGCCCCAAGGCGGGCGTCTCCCCCTCCTTCCTGCCGTTGCAGCTCAGCATGATCGCCCTCGGCATCATCGGCGCGGGATGCATCCTCCTCACGGCCTTCAAGGTCAAAGAACGGCCCGAATTCCACCTGGTAGATAAACCCATCAAGCTGGGAGCCGCGCTCAAATTCACCTTCACCAGCAAATCCTTCCTCATCCTCGTCGCCCAAAACTTCATGTCCATCCTGATGCAGTCGCTGTTGCTGGGGATGCTCTTCTACCTGGCGGATTATGTCCTGCAGATGAGCACGATCCCCCTTCTGGCGTCTGTCTTCGTCCCGTTAATCCTTGGCGTGCCGCTCACCCAACCGCTGCGCAAACGCTTTGGCGTCGTCGGCGCGCAACAGCTGCTGCTGGTCATCGCGGGAGTGGCGCTGATTTTAGTCGCCGTCGTTCCGACGCCTCTCATCCCCGTCTGTCTCGCGCTCGCCGGATTGGGGCTTGCCGGGCCGCAGACGCTCACCAATGTCCTCTTCGCGCAAGTAGCGGACGAGGATGAGCTGCGCAGCGGCGTGCGCCGGGAAGGGGCCTTCTTCGGCGTCAACGCGCTGCTGACCAAACCCGCGCAATCCGTGGCGCTGGCGCTCATCCCCTTCATCCTGGAGGCCACCCATTTCGTCACCCGCGAGGCCAACCAGGGACAGATCTTCCTCAATCAGCCCGCCAGCGCCCTGTTCGGCATCAAAGTCCTGGTAGGACTCATTCCCGGCGTCGCCATGTTGCTCGGAGCGCTGATTCTGACCGCTTTCCCCCTGCGCGGGGCGTATCTCCAGCGCGTCAAAGAGGAAATGCTGGCGCTGCACGTCGAGAAGCGCGCCCGGCTTGCCCAAAAATAAGAGCCTCGCATTTCCGGCGCTCTCTGCGAGGGGAGGGATTATGGCTGCCCTGAGGCAGCGATTTCTCACACTGGAGGCATTATGCGACCGAATCCCTTGCTCAAACAACTGGGGCTGACCGATACCGATCGGGTCGTCATCTTCCACACCGATGACATCGGCATGTGCCAGGCGTCGCTGGCCGCTTACATGGAGCTGCTGGACGCCGGTATTATCTCCGCCGCCGCGACGATGGTCCCCTGTCCCTGGTTCCCGGCGACCGCCGCCTTCTGCCGCGAAAACGCCGCGCGGGTGGACATCGGCGTGCATCTGACGCTCACCTGCGAATGGGACAGCTATCGCTGGGGGCCGCTTTCCACGCGCGACCCGGCGTCGGGGCTGCTCGACGACGAGGGCTACCTCCCCCGGCGGACGGAGGCCGTCTTCGCCGCGGCGCAGGCCCCCGGCTTCGCCGCCGTCGCGCGCGCCGAGCTCGAAGCGCAAGTCGCTCGCGCCGTCGCCGCCGGCATTGACATCACGCACATTGATACGCACATGGGCAGCGTCTTCCACCCGGCGTTGCTGCCGGCCTATCTCGAAATCGCGCAGCGCTACCGCGTGCCGGCCATGCTGCCGCGCCTGGAAGAGGCGCAGATCCGCGCCATGGGCTTCCCGGCGGAGATGGCCGCGTATTTCGCCACGCAATTG
>JAAZNO010000571.1 GCA_012798275.1 Chloroflexota bacterium | reverse complement strand
TCCTGATCCGCCAGGCCCGCACCCATGTTGACTTTGAGCGGCACCGTGTGAATAGACCATGCCTCACGGATCGCGGGCGGCAGATAAGCCGTGGTGTCTGTGACAATGTGAATCATAAGTTCCTCCCTGAATGAAAAGACAGCGGTTAAGGTGCGGGAACGCCTCCTGACCGTGGAGGTCAGGAGGTCAAGGAGGGACTTTCACCTGGCAAAGGAATCAGTACAGAAGCAAGGAGCCAACGGCGTTAGATAAAATAATGCCTGGCAAGGATAAAATGCCCGAGCGAACGTCCCTCGCCCCGCCCATCAAGAAAACACTTCGACGAGAATTATAATGTAATTAGCCCAGGTGACAACACCACCCCCTTGAAAGCGGCTATTTCGAAGGCGCCGCAGCATTCAGCAGGACGCGATTATCGGCCCACAGCGTCCCGTCGGCGGCGGTCGCCGGCAACGTCACGCCGGTGTCGCCGTCATACCAGCCCACGCCCAGGCGATAGTCGCCAGGCGGCGCGGGCAACGTCACCGTCTCGCTCACGACTTCACCGGCGGCCCACCAGCTGGTAGGATAGGTCCACGCGCGGGGCATGGCGTCGTCCTGCGCGAGAATGTCCCCAGAGGCGGCAATCACGTGGACGAAGCGCTTGTAGTCGCGCGCGGGAACGGTCTGCGCCTGCCACCACAGCGTCACCCGAAGCGTGTCGGCGTCGCGGCTGAGGTCGTAGCCGAGCAAGCGCAGCTCGCCGCCGAAGGCTGCCTGTTGGGGATAGGTCGGCGCGGGCAAGGTGAAGCTGCGCGGGCGGGGAACGATGTTCAGCGCGCCCAGCTCGCAGGTCTGGGTGATGGCGCCCTCTGCGAGCAGCGTCAGACGCAGCGTGTAGGGGCCATCGGGCAGCAGCGGCGGGAGTGCGAGTGTCACCGGGGCGCGCACCCACGCGAAGCGAGGCCACGCAGAGGTGCGCGAGCCGGGCGCGAGGGGGCCCTCGCACGTCGCGACGCCGTTCCCCGCCGCATCCAGCGCCTCCCAGCGAGCGATCAGATCGGCGGAAGGGGGCGCGGCGGCGTACCACTCGGCGGTGAACTCCAGCGCCGCCCCTTCGGGATGCGCCTCCGGCAGCGCCAGGCTGATGAGAGTCACACCGCCGGCCGCGCACAGGGTCTGTTCCTCGCGGTATTGCCACTCGCAACAGCGTTCGCGCGGATCGCGCACCGTTACCCCCGTGAGCTCGAGGGGCAGCGCGACCTCGCCGCCGGTCTCCATCGTCGCCTCGAGGTAGGAAATCACGTGCAGCGTATAGTCGCCAGGGGCCAGCCCTTCCGGCAGTGAGAGCGTGGGGTAATCCGTGACGAGCTCGCCCGCCTGCCAGAGTGTGGTGGGCAGATAGCCGTAGCCGGGCTGCAAATCCACCTGACTGAGCTGCCGTCCGTCCGCGTCGAGCAGCCGCAGCGAGAGGCTCCAGTTGCGCGGGGTCCGCTGCGCCAGCGACCAGTGCAGTTTCAGCCGCAACGTCGTCGGATCGGGCGGCTGCACTTCGACGGTGTGCAGCGTCAGATCGCGGAAGCGCGCCAGCACAGGCGCGTCCGCGGGCAGCGAAGGTCCCTGCGTCACCCGCACCGCACCGAGGTAGAGCGCGCCCCGCTCCGCGCCGGTAGCCGTGCGCGCCGGCAGCTCGCCATCTATGCCGAAGACGCGCAATTCGAGC
>JAAZNO010000083.1 GCA_012798275.1 Chloroflexota bacterium | reverse complement strand
CTGAGCAGATCACTTACGCATCACGCATGACGTATGACGCATGACGCATTTTCCGAGGAGATGCGTATGGACGAAACACCCTTGCCGACCGTCAGGGCCCATCTGGAACGTCACGAACTTGAGCTGCAAGCGCTGCATTGGATCGTGCAGGCCGCCAATTTCACCATGCCAGTAGATGACATCATGGAGCTCATCTACACGCAGACTCAGCGGATATTGCAGTCGCCGGATTTCTACATCGCCCTCGCCAACCCTGAGCGGACGGAACTGTCCTATGCCTTTTACGTTGAAGGCAGCGAGCGGCTCTACCCCGGCATTGCCTGGCCCGCCACCACCGGCCTGACCGGGCAGGTGATGAAGACGGGGGAGGTGATCCGCACCGCTGATTATGTGCAGGAATGCGCGGCCCGGGGCATCGAACCCAGCGGGCGGCTCGACCGCGCCTGGCTCGGCGCGCCGCTCATGGCCGGCGATCAAATCATCGGCGTGATGGTCGCCTGCTCTCAAAAACCGGAGCTCCGTTTTTCCGAGGAGGACGAGCGCTTCTTCGTCGCGGTCGCGGCGTTCACCGCCTCCGCCATCGAGCGGCGACGCCTGCAAGACCGCCTTGAGGCCCGCGCCCACCAGCTGAACACCCTCAATGAGATCGGGCGACTGCTGGCCTCCAGCCTCAACATTGATGAGGTGCTCGACCTGGTCGTGCGCAACGCGGTCAAACTGCTCAACGCTGAGGCGGGCTCCCTGCTGCTCCTCGACGAGGCCAGCGGCGATCTCATCTTCCGCGTTTCCTGCGGGCCGTTGGGCAACGAGCTGGTAGGCCGCAAAGTTCCCGCCGGCAAGGGCATCGTCGGCGCCGCCTTTGCCGAAAATCGCCCCATCATCATCACCGATGCCCACCGCGATCCGCGCTGGTATGCGGGGGTGGATCGCAGCGCGGATTTTGTCACCCGCTCCATCCTGGCGATCCCCCTCAACGCGCGGGGGAACACCATCGGCGTGCTGGAAGTCATCAACACGCAGGATAGCCATCCCTTCGACCAGGAGGACGCGGAGCTGCTCCTGGCGTTCGGGGCACAGGCAGCCATCGCCATCGAAAACGCGCGCCTCTTCACCATGACCGATCAGGCCCTCCAGGCACGGGTGGAAGAGCTCACGACGCTCCAGCACATTGATCGGATGCTCAATTCCAGCCTGAACTACACCGAGGTGATGAACCTCACCCTCGAATGGGCCACCCGCATCACCGGGGCGCCGGTAGGCATGATTGCCGCGCTACACGAAGACGAGGACGGCACTCGCGGCCTGCGCGTGCTCGCCTATCGCGGCTATCCCCCCGACGTGTTGGAGCCCTACAAGGAGCGTCAGCTGTGGCCCCTGGAGCGCGGCCTGGTCGGCGCGACGGTGCGCACCGGACAGGTGACCCTCGTCCCGGACGTCAGCGCCGATGCCCGCTACGAGGCCCTGATGCCCGACATGCGGACGCAGCTCACCATTCCCATCCAACGGGAAAACCGCGTGATCGGCGTCATCGCCCTCGAGGCCGCCGGGCAGAATGCCTTCTCGCCACAGGCGGTGGATTTTGTCTGCCGCTTTGCCGAACATGCCGCCATCGCCATAGATAACGCGCGCCTGTTCCAACAGGTGCAGCACGCCAATCAGGCCAAGACGGAATTCGTCTCCTTCGTCTCGCACGAGCTCAAACAGCCGATGACCTCGATGAAAGGTTACACGGACCTGCTCGTCAAAGGTCTGGCCGGCCCGTTGACGGAGCAACAGCAGCAGTTCATCGAAATCATCCGCAAGAACATCCAGCACATGGATCGGCTGGTGCAAGATCTGCTCGACATCTCGCGCATCGAATCCGGGCGGCTGCAGCTGGACATGCGACCGCTCCAGCCGGCCCAGCTGGTCGAGGAAGCGCTCCAGAGCTTCGAACAGGCCATCGCCGAACGGCGGCAGACGCTCCGCGTGGAGCTCCAACCCGATCTGCCGCCCATCGTCGGCGACCGCGGGCGGTTGATGCAGGTGCTCACCAATTTGCTCAGTAACGCGGTCAAATACACCCCCGAAGAGGGTCACATCACCGTGCGCGGCGATCGGTACACGACCGACGGCAAGACCTGGGTGCGCTGGCAGGTGGAGGACTCGGGTATCGGCATGACGCCAGAGGAGCTGGAGAAGCTCTTCACCAAGTATTTCCGCTCCCAGCACCCGTTGGTCCGCAGTGTGCGCGGCACGGGATTGGGCCTGGCCATCAGCCGCAGCATTGTCGAACTCCATGGTGGGCGGATCTCGGCGGTCAGTGCCGCAGAAAAGGGGAGCATTTTCACGGTGTTGCTGCCGGCCAAACTGTGAGGGCGGGCCGGCAGAGTTTTGCATGTCCTGCGCTGTAAATAAGATCCATGCGCAGGCGCGAGTCAGGCAGTACGCAGCAGTGTGGTACAGAAATTCTCATATCCCATAGAAAAGGAGTATAGTCCCATGAAGATTGATCCCAATGCCCGATATCTCGAATCCCATGAGTGGGCCCGGCCGGAAGGCGCCGTGTTCGTCATCGGCATCAGCGACTACGCCCAGAGCACCCTCTCGGACATCGTCTATGTGGAGCTGCCGGAAGTCGGCGAGGAAGTGTTGAAGGGCGAGCAATTCGGCGTCGTGGAATCCGTCAAAGCCGCCTCCGACGTGTACGCCCCGCTGAGCGGTGAGGTCGTGGAGATCAACGCCGCGCTGGAAGACCAGCCCGAGCTCATCAACGCCGAGGCCTTCGAGGGCGGCTGGCTGATCAAACTCCGCGCCAGCAACCCCGAGGAATGGGACGCCTTGCTCACCCCCGAAGCCTACGCCGCGTGGCTCGAACAAGAGGCCTGAACGCCTGCGCCCGACGCATGAAAGGAGCTGTCCATGGTCTACGTACCGCATACGGATGAAGAACGCCGCCAGATGCTGGCGGCCATCGGTGTGGAGGACCTCGCCGCGCTGTTCGCGGACGTTCCAGCGCAGTATCGCTATCCCGCTCTCGGCCTGCCGGAGCCCGCCTCGGAAATGGAAATCGCCCAAGAGCTGCACGAGATTGCCACCTCCAACCTCAACGCTTACGAAGTGCCCATGTTCCTGGGCGCGGGAGCCTACCGCCATTGGGTCCCCGCCGTCGTGGACGCCATCATCAGCCGGGGCGAATTCGCCACGGCCTACACGCCCTATCAGCCGGAGGTGAGCCAGGGGACGCTCCAGGCGATCTTCGAGTTCCAGAGCCTGATCTGCGACCTGACGGGCATGGAAGTCGCCAACGCCAGCCACTATGATGGGGCGACGGCGACCGCCGAGGCGGTGATCCAGGCGCTGAACGTCTTCCGCCTCAAGCGCACCCAAGTCGTGGTCGCCCCCACCGTCCATCCCCTGTACCGGCAGGTGATCCGCACCTACACGCAAGGGATGGGCCTGCAAATCGTCGGCGATGACGATCTCACCGCTTCCCTGGAGCAGGTGGTAGCGCTGGTGGACAAAAACACCGCCTGCCTGGTCCTGCAAAGCCCCAACTTCTTCGGGGAGCTGGAGGCGCTGGACGGCCTCGCCGACCGCGTGCATCAGCAGGGCGACGGGACGCTGCTGGCGGTGGCGACCAACCCCATCTCCCTGGGACTGTTCACGCCGCCGGGCGCGCTCGGCGCGGACATCGTGATGGGCGAAGGGCAACCGCTGGGCCTGGGGCTCAATTTCGGTGGCCCGTATCTGGGTTTCTACGCCACCCGCGAGCAGTATGTGCGCCAGCTGGCCGGGCGCCTCGCCGGGGAGACAGTGGACGCCGAAGGCCAGCGCGCCTTCGTGCTCACCCTCACGACGCGCGAGCAACACATCCGCCGCGAAAAGGCCACCTCCAACATCTGCACGAATCAGGGCCTGATGATGCTGGCGGCCACGGTGTACCTGTCCGCGCTGGGGAAGCAGGGCCTGCGCAAGATCGCCGAGCTCAACTATCACAAGGCGCACTACGCCGCGCGCGAGATTGACGCGCTGGAGGGCTTCAGCGTGGTGAGCGCCCGCCCCTTCTTCAACGAATTCGTCGTCCGCTGCCCCGCGCCGGTCGCGGAGATCAACGACTTCCTCCTCAACGAGTATTTCCTCGAGATCATCGGCGGCTACGATCTGGGGCGCGATTACCCGCAGCTGCAGCATCACATGCTGGTAGCGGTGACGGAGATGAACTCGCGCGAGGAGATTGACGATTTTGTGGCGGCGTTGGCCGAGTTCAGCGCGCATCACGCCGCAGGAGGTGAGTCTCATGATTGAACCCTTGATTTACGAACTCTCGGCTCCTGGACGCGAGGGCGTCAAACCGCCGAAGCTGGATGTCCCGCCGAGCGAGCTGCCGACGGAACTGTTGCGGGCCGACCTGCCCCTGCCCGAAGTGAGCGAAGTGGACGTCGTCCGTCACTTCACCCGGCTCTCGCAGCTCAACTACGCCATTGACAAGGGCATGTATCCCCTCGGCTCGTGCACGATGAAGTACAATCCCAAGATCAACGAGGTCGCCGCGCGCCTTTCCGGCTTCACGGGACTGCATCCGCTGCAGGATCCCGGCACGGCTCAGGGCGCGTTGTTCCTCATGTATCACCTCCAGGAATACTTGAAGGCGATTGGGGGCTTTGCCGGGGTGACGCTGCAACCGGCCGCCGGCGCGCAGGGCGAGCTGACGGGCGTGCTGATCATGCGCGCTTATCAGCGCTTCCGGGGCGAGACGCAGCGCGACCTCATCCTCGTGCCGGATTCGGCACACGGGACCAATCCGGCGACGACGAACATGAGCGGCCTGCACGTCGTGCAAATCTCCTCGGATGCGCGCGGCAACGTGGACCTCAACGCGCTGCGCGCGCAGCTCTGCGAGCGGGTCGTCGGCCTGATGATCACCAATCCCAACACGCTGGGCCTCTTCGAGGAGCACCTCCAGGAAGTGGTGGAGCTCGTTCACAGCTGCGGCGGCCTGGTCTACGGCGACGGCGCGAACATGAACGCGCTCATGGGTGTGATGCGCCCCGGCGATCTCGGCATTGACGTGATGCACTTCAACCTGCACAAGACG
>JAAZNO010000570.1 GCA_012798275.1 Chloroflexota bacterium | reverse complement strand
GTGCCCATCACCACGCCGCCGGTGATCGGTTCTATCGGGACCTCAGGCGGTGATCTCTTCAGCCCCAACCGCGACTTCCACCTGCACTTCCCCAGCGGGAGCGTGACCCAGACCGTCCACCTCACCTACACCCGCTATCTGGCTGGCATGAGACCGCTGGCCGGTTTCCATATTTTCCCCTTCACGCTGACTGCAGCCGATGAAAAGGGGAATCCGGTGACCCACTTCCTGCAACCCTACACACTGAAACTCATCTACACGGAGGACGATCTCCGTCTGCTGGGAGTGGGCGAGGACTCGCTACAGCTCTTTTACTGGCACAACGCCCGGTGGCAAAGTTTGCTGCCGTGCCTCGATTGCAGCATTGACACCCGCACCAATCAGGTCACGTTAGTGGCCAATCACTTCACGGAGTTCACGTTAGCGGCTAGCCGCCAGCTTTACTTACCGCTGGTGTTGCGAAATCCCTGATTCCTTCCCCGTGGCCGGCGCCGTCGCCGACACAAAATCAGGAATGAGAAGGGATTTTGGACGCTAGCGTCCAAAATCCCTTCGCGCAGCGGCGTGTTTTCTCTCCGCGGCTCTGCGCGAGACGCTGGGAATGCCGGCGTCTCGCCTCCTTGAGCCATTTTCCCCTGCGTCAAGTTGCCAGGTTGCCTCGACGAAGGTATACTCAAGCTGTCCGCAGCCGGAGAGATCGCCGGGTGCGGCGTGCAGCAAGCAAGGACGTGACCCCTCAAGGAGCAAGACCATAGCGTATGGCGTAAAAATATCTTACGCACAAGGAGGCCTTTATGCAACTTTTACGTTGTCCGGCCTGCGGCGCGCCGGTTCCGCCCGAGGCGACGCAGTGCCCGTATTGTCAAAGCTACTTCAGGCAGGAGGGCGCACCATCCGCCGCGCCGAACGCTGACTTCCAGGGTTTCACCTTCGAGCGGCGGGCCGAGCCGAACGAGCAAGCGTTTACCCTCGCCGTGCCCAAAGGCTGGTTGCTCGAAGGCGGCGTCATCCGCGCCAATCACATGCAGCAGGTCGTGAACGTTCAAACCATCGCCGCCAAGGTTGATTTCGCCGTCAAACGTGACGCCGCCGGGACGGTCATGATCCGCTGGGTCCCCGAGATCAAGTATTGCGATACCCGCATGTCGCCCGCCGCGATGTTCTTCCCCCAAGGGAGCAGCTACAACGGCATGGTGGTCTGGCCTCTCATGTCGGGGGCGGATTTTCTCGTGCGGATGGTCTTCCCCTGGGCGCATACCCAGGCGCAGCAGGCGGAAGTACTACGCCAGCAGGCCCAACCCGCGATGGTCGAACACTTCAAGCGCGAGGCCGCCAAACTGGGCGGGACCGCCCCCTTCCAATACGACGGCGGTGAGGCCGTGTTCCGCTACACGGAAGGCGGCGTCCGCTACGAGGAGCACGCCTTCACTTGCATTGAATTCATGGGACCACTGACGGGTGGGATGTGGAGTAACAAGAACACGGTGCTGCTCCGCGCCCCGGCGGGCGAGTTCGAGCGCTGGGAGTCGGTGCTCAAACACATCTGGACCTCCGGGGTGCTCAATCTGCAATGGGCGGCCTACGAACAGGCCAGCCAGGAGCTGCTCACCCACGCCTTCATGAACGCTCAGCAGGCCGAACAGGCGCGCGCCCGGCGCGCCCTCGAAATCCAGCGCGAGCTCCAGCGCATGGATCAGGAAATCGTCGAGCATCACCGCATGACGCACGCCGAGATCCGCAACGACGGCTACCTGCTGCTTACCGGGCAGGAAGAGTACGTCAATCCCATCACCAACCGCGTTGACCTCGGGTCGAACGAGTGGCAGCACCGCTGGGTCACTGCCGACAACACTGAGTTTTACACCGACGACGCCTCGTTCAATCCCAACAATGATGACCGGCTCAATCAGGTACGCTGGGAGTACACTCCGGTCAGGCCGCGATTTCCGCAATGACGC
>JAAZNO010000569.1 GCA_012798275.1 Chloroflexota bacterium | reverse complement strand
CACGCCCGGCACGCTCTGCAACAGGAATTTGCGTTCGTGGGGGAACAATCCCGGCGCGACGAAAGCGTAGAGCTGATAGAGGATGTAAGGCAGCGTGATCAGCAATCCCAGCAGCAACGTGACCTTGAAGAAGATGATCGGTGGCGCGGTGGGGCTGACCGCGATGAGCTCCATGTCCCCTACGGGCGCGGTGAGGATCGCGATGGCTTGATTGGCGAAGAACGAGCCGAGGATACTGCCGATTCCCAGCGCCGCGAGGCTCCGCAGCAGGCGCACGCGCAATTCGGTGACATGTTCGAGGAGGGTGCGCTCCTGATCTTGCGGATCGTCTTGTTTCATGGCCCGTATCCTGGGGGAGGCGCCGTCTCATCCGGCGCGGGGAGGTCGTCATCAGCGGCGGCTGTGGGCATGGCGGTGTTGTCGGCGGGCGGGTCAGGGGCAGGCGCCGGGAGGTCCGGCGTCAGCTGCGCGGCGACCTCGCGCCACAGCTGCTGGGCCGAGCGCAAATAGTGGCTCGCTGTACGCGCGAATTTCACCAGCTCCTCTGGTCCAAACAACAGCAGCCCGATGAGGAGGATGACGAGGAGTTCGGGCGTTCCGATGTTGAAGAAATCCATGGGGTAAGTCGTCGGCCTGAAGTGACTTGGGGGTGAGTCAGGCCCTCACCCCCAGGTCAGGCAGTCTATGCGCCGTCGTGCTGGCTTTCGTCAGCAGGCTTGTCCTGCTCTTTCAGCCCATGCTGGAAGGCGTGAATGCTCTTCCCCAATTCGCCGGCGACCTTCGTGATCCGTCCCGGCCCGAAGATAAGCAACGCGATCACGAGAACTACAATAATTTCCGGTAAGCCTATTCGCGGCAACATTTCGCTGTCCTTTCCTGGGTGCGCCCCTGACTATAGCGCCATGAAGTATGGTGATTCACAGTGTACACCCGCAGGGCGAAAAGACAAATTGCCGCAGGGGCTGTACCTCAGCGGAGATCTATCCCATAGCGTTCCAGCAGCTCTGCGATGATGACCGGCTGCCCTGTTTTCACCGATTCCTCGGCTGCGGCGCCCACCACGACGGACCAGAACCCCTCGGCTGCCGTGGCAGTTTGCGTCTGCCGCCCCTCGATGTTCTCGATGAAGTTGACGTGTTCGTAGAAGGTGCCGCCGTTGTGCCCGGTCTCCTCGATGTAGGCGGGATAGCCGGGGGCGCCGAGCCGTCCGGGGCGATCCTCGCCGTGCAGAATTTCCAGATGCGTGTGCGGACGTGCCAGCGCCAGGAAGTCCTGATTTTCGTAGGCCTTGAGCCGCCCTTCGTCGCCGCAGATGATGAGCTCCTCGTAAAACATCGGCGCGAACATGCACAGGTTGAAGCTGCCCAGCACGCCATTGGCGTACTGCACCGTCACGAAGGCATTGTCGAGGATGTCGGATTTCTCGCCGCGGTACTCAAACTCGCGGAAGTTGACCGCCATGCTGCCCGTGGCGAAGACGCGCGTTGCCCTGGCCTGTGCGAACAGGTTGAGCAGGTCGAAGTAGTGGCAACACTTTTCCACCAGCGTCCCGCCGGAGTATTTCGAGAATTTGTTCCACTGGTTGACCTTGTCCAGAAAGGGGATGCGGTGTTCCATGATGCTGATTTGCTTGACCTCGCCCAGCGAGCGGCGCACCAACGTCTCGTAGATTGCCTCGACGTAGATGGCTTTGTACCGGTATTGCAGGCCGACCTGGAAAATGGCGTTGTGGTTTTGGGCGATTTGCAGGATTTCATAGGCGTCGGGAATGGTGGTCGCCATGGGCTTTTCCAGCAGGATGTGCTTGCCCGATTTCGCCGCCACGCGCACCAGCTCCAGGTGCGTGTAGTTGGGCGTGCTGATGATCAGTCCATCCACTGCCGGGTCATGGCAGGCCGCTTCCAGCGAGTCATAGACGACCAGCTCCCCCTGCGGCACAAATTGCTTGTAGGCGCGCTGCGCGCCGGCGACGCTGCCGGGGTTGGGATCGTAGATCCCGTGGATGGTGGCGCGCCCTTCCAACAGGGTGATGTGGAGGTGCTCCTGGCCGTTCACGCCCACGCCGATCACGTTGAAGCGATGACGGGGTCTCTCCCGCGCCATCAGATAACGGTCGGGGTCGGGCAAATAACTGAAATTTGGGTTCAGGGTGAAAGCGCGGCTGCGCAATTCTTTTCCGGTCATAGAAGTTTTCCTCCTTATGCGGTAGCGCCTTCACGCGCTGCGATACAGTTTGGTCAGCACGAACTCGCTGTGACGCAAGCCCTCGGCGGCGGTGAGGCGCCCGCAAATGGTGCGCTCCAGCATCCCCAGCAGGTGATCGGCGGCCTCATCGAGGTTTAGCTCCACCCGCAGCAGCCCGGTGAGGTCCACGTCAATGTGCTCCGCCATTGTCGCCACGGTGAGCGGGTTCGCGCAGAGCTTGATGACGGGGAGGATGGGGTTGCCGATGATGTTGCCCTGACCGGTAGGGAAGAAATGGACGACCGATCCGGCGGCGGCGCAGAGCGTCACCATTTCTGCCGCCGCGCTCGAGGAGTCCATGAAGTGCAGCCCCGGCCCTGAGGGCTCCATGGCGGGGCCCAGCACCGATTGTACCGTGCAGCGTCCCATCTTCTGGATGTTGCCCAGCGCCTTCTCCTCGATGGTGGTTAGCCCGCCGCGGAGGTTGCCTTCCGTGGGCTGCGAGCCGAGCAGATCCACGCCCTGGCTGGCGATGAGCGCCTGGTAATCGTCGAAGACGCGCTTGAACT
>JAAZNO010000568.1 GCA_012798275.1 Chloroflexota bacterium | reverse complement strand
TGCGCCGCTTTGAGGCGCTGACTGAGCCATGACGAAAAGGACCGAACTTATGCCTTTGTGGCAGCGACGCTGGCAGATCGCGCCTTGTGCCCCCCCGCTGTGGTTTGAGCGTTATCCCGCGCTGCATCCCCGCGTTTTGCAGATCCTTTACAACCGGGGGGTGACCAGCCCCGAAGCGATTCAGGCCTTCCTCGCAGAAGAAGGCACCCTCGAAAGCCCCTGGCGCATGGCGGGGATGCATGAGGCCGTGTTCCTCATCCGCCAGGCCGTGATGCACCATCGCCCCATCACCGTCTACGGCGACTACGACGCGGATGGCGTTACCGCTACGGCGATCCTGGTGCAGACGCTGCGCGTTCACGGCGCCGACGTGCGCTCCTACATCCCCGACCGCATCGAAGAGGGCTATGGCCTGAACGCGGAGGCGCTGCGTGTGCTGGCGGCGGCGGGTACCCGCCTGCTCGTCACGGTGGATTGCGGCATTCGCGCGTTGGAAGAGGTCGCGCTTGCGCGCCGCCTGGGACTGCAGGTTATTGTCACCGATCACCATCATGTAGGGCCGGCGTTGCCTGCCGCTGATGTGATCCTTAATCCCCGCCGCTCTGAGTGCGCCTATCCTTTCAAAGACCTGTCCGGGGCGGGCGTGGCTTTCAAGCTGGCACAGGCGTTGTTGCGTGTCAATCGGCAGACACCGCTTCCTGCGACCCAGGGCGATTTGCGCGAGGAGGAGCTCCTCGACCTGGCGGCTCTGGGAACCATCGCGGACATGGTGTCGCTGTTGGGGGAAAATCATGTCATCGCCCAGCAGGGCTTGCGTGAGATCAACGCAGCGCGCCGTCCAGGGTTGGCGGCCCTCATGCAGACCGCCAACGTCCAACCGGGCAAGGTCACTGCCGGCACGGTCAGCTTTATTCTCGCGCCGCGCCTCAACGCGGCGGGGCGCGTCGGCGAAGCCTCCCTGGCCTTCGACCTCCTCGTGGCGCCGGATCTCTCCTCGGCCCTGCCGCTTGCGCAGCGGCTGGAAGCGCTCAACCGCGAGCGCCAGGAATTGACGCAGCAGGTGCAGGAGGCGAGCCGTCGCCTGGTCCTGGAATCCGGCGACGATCCGCCGCTGTTTTTTGCCGCTGCGGAGGACTTTCCCGCTGGGATCATTGGCCTGGCGGCAGGCCGCCTGGTGGAGGAATTCTATCGGCCCGTGGTGGTGGTGGAGCGAGGGGAGCCCTTCAGCAAGGGCTCGGCGCGTTCTATCCCCGAATTCCACATCACCGCCGCGCTCGACTCGATGGCGGAGCTGTTGGAGCGCTATGGCGGGCACGCGGCGGCGGCGGGTTTTACCATCCGCACGGAGCTGCTGCCGGAGTTGCAGGCGCGGCTGACGGCGCTGGCGCGCGAACAACTCGCCGGCGTCACCCTCATGCCGACGCTGCAGGTGGATGCGGAATTGCCGCTTGCGGAGCTCTCTGCAGAACTGCAGCAGGCTCTGGCGATGCTGGCGCCCTTCGGCTATGGCAACCCGGAGCCGCTGCTGGTCAGCCGGGGACTGCGGGTGCTTGAGGCGCGTGCTGTCGGTGCGGAGGGACGCCATCTCAAGCTCACCGTCACCGATGCCCGAGAGCGTGGGCGTCCCTGGAGCGCGATCGCCTTCCGGCAGGGGGATTGGCTCAGCCGGTTGCCTTCGCGGGTGGATCTGGCGTATAATCTGACGCTCAATGAGTGGAATGGCCAAACGACGTTGCAGCTCAAAGTGCAGGACCTCCGTCCGGCGGAATAGCGAGGAGCATTGAACACGACTACCATCACGATCACCGGCGAACATTTGACCATGGAGGACGTCTGCGCCATTGCCCAGGGCGCGTCGGCGGCGCTGGCCGGAGAGGCGCTGGCCGCGATGGCGCGTTCCTGGGAGGGTGTGCAGACGCTGTTGGCGCGGGGCGAGATCGCTTATGGCATCACGACGGGCTTTGGCGCCTTCAAGGGGCGCATCATCCCCTTGCATGAGGTTGAGGCCCTGCAGCGCAATCTCGTGCTCAGCCATGCGGTGGGGGTAGGGCCGCTGTTGGATGTGGCCTCGGTGCGCGCTGCTATCGCCGTACGGGCGAACACGCTGGCGATGGGCTACTCTGGCATCCGCCCGCAGGTGGTGGAGGCGTTGCTGCGTTTGCTGGCCCGCAACGTGATCCCCTGCATCCCCGCCTATGGTTCGCTCGGCGCGAGCGGAGATCTGGCGCCGCTCGCACACATCGCCTGCGTCCTGATCGGTGAGGGCGAGGCTTTCTGTGAAGGAGAACGGTTGCCGGGTGGCGAGGCGTTGCGTCGCGCCGGATTGGCGCCGGTGACGCTCGGCGCGAAGGAGGGCCTGGCCCTCATCAACGGCACGGCGGTCACGACGGCGTTGGGAACCCTGGCGACGCTGCGCGCGGAGAATCTGATGGACGCAGCCGACATCACGGCGGCGCTCACCGTCGAAGCGTTGCGGGGGACGGCAGCCGCTTTCGACGCGCGCATTCATCAGGTGCGGCCGCATCCCCGGCAGGTGGACACAGCGGCGACGCTGCGGCGCTTGCTCGCGGGCAGCACCTTCCTGCGCCCGCATGATCCCCGCGACATTCAGGACGCCTACAGCCTGCGCTGCATCCCGCAGGTGCACGGCGCCGTGCGCGACACGATCGCGTATGCGCGTTGGGCGCTGGAAATCGAGCTCAATGCGGTCACCGATAATCCCCTCATCTTTTTTGACGCGGAGGGCAATCCTGAGGTGCTCTCCGGTGGCAATTTCCACGCGGAACCGGTGGGGCTGGCGATGGATTATCTCAAGCTGGGCCTGACCGATTTGGGCAACATCAGTGAGCGGCGCACAGCGCGCTTGATAGATGAAGCGCTGAACCGTGGGTTGCCGGCCTTCCTCACGCGGCATGGCGGCCTGGAGAGCGGCTTCATGCTGGCGCATTACACGGCGGCGGCGTTGGCTTCGCAGAACAAGGTGCTGGCGCATCCTTCGACCGCCGACACGATCCCTACTTCGGCAAACACCGAGGATCATGTGAGCATGGCGACCAACGCGACGCATCACACCCGGCAGGTGCTCGAAAATGTGGAGCGGATTGTCGCCATCGAGTTGCTCGCGGCGGCGCAGGCGGTGGATTTGCGGCGTGAGCAGGTGGGATCTGCCGCGCAGCTGGGCAAGGGCACGGCGGCGGCGTATGCGTGCGTGCGTGAGCATATCCCCTTCCTGGAGCACGACACCTATCTGGCGCCCTACCTCGAGGCGGCGACGCGCCTGGTCGCCGATGGGACGCTGGTCCGCGCCGTGCAGGGGTAGTTTCCTGGGGGACTCTTGGGCCCCGCAGGGCGCGCCTGAGCGCGAAATGGTGATGTAAAGTTCTGAGACGACAGGTCTACAAACATGACACGAGCTTTGGTGACGGGCGCGACCGGTTGTGTGGGCGCCAACATTGTGGAGGCGCTGCTCGTGCGCGGCTATCAGGTGCGGGCGCTGCGACGTGAGACGTCGTCGCTGGCGGCGCTGGCGGGCCTCGACCCCGAGCTGGCGACCGGCGATGTGATGGACAGGCCCTCCTTGCTGGCGGCGATGGCCGGCTGCGAGGCGGTCTTCCATGCGGCGGCGATCTCGCAGTACTGGCGCAACGAGCAGGAAACGATCTATCGCATCAACGTCGAGGGGACGCGCAACGTCCTGGAGGCGGCTCAGGCGGCAGGCGTGCGCCGGGTCGTCTTCACCAGCTCGGTGGGCGCATTGGGCGTGCCCGCGCCTGACGCCGGGCTGTTGGATGAGACGGCGAGCTTCAATCTGTCGCCGGCGCGCTTCCCCTATGGGCACAGCAAAGTGCTGGCGGAAGCGGAGGTGCAGAAGGCCGTCGCCGCCGGGCTGGACGCGGTGATCGTCAACCCGGCGACGGTCATTGGGCAGCGGGACGTGGGTTTCGTGGGCGGCGAATTTCTCCGCACGGCGCGGCAGGGGAAGGCCGTGGCCGCGCCGCCGGGCGGGGTGGGGGTGATCGCGGCCAGCGACGCCGGCATGGGGCATGTGTTGGCGTTCGAGCGCGGTCGTTGCGGCGAGCGCTACATCCTCAACGGCGAAAACATCCTCTATCGCCATCTCATGCGCCTCGTTGCCGAAGTCGTGGGTGCGCGTCCGCCGCTCTTTGTCATTCCGGCTCCCGCGCTGCAGCTCGCCGCCGGTGGGGTGGATCTCCTCCGGCGGATGCGGCGCCGTCCCTTGTTGGTGGAGGGGAATCAGATGCGGTTGAGTGTGCGGCGGCTCTATTTTGACGGCTCCAGGGCGGAACGGGAGCTGGGCCTGACGCCGATTTCGGTGCGTCAGGCAGTGGAAGAGGCCTGGACCTGGTATCGGGCGCAGGGGTTGCTGTGAGGTCCCCCATCCAGGAGGGCGGCGGCCGGGAAGCTGCGGCCTCTCGTCTGGAGAGGGGGCTTGTTCGTGTCATCGGTTGGCGGATTTGAGCGGCCATGATTATCCGTGAAAGTCGTTATCCCTATCGCCGTCCGCGGCGACGGCGGAATCGCACGGCGCGCATCTTGTTGCTGTTGCTGGTAGACGCGCTGGGGATCTACATTCTCTATCACATGCTGTATAACCCGCAGACGGTGGCGGTGCTGAGCACGCCGACGCCGGCGCCGACCCCCACGCAGTCGGCGGCCTCTTACGTGGCCGAGGCGACGGACGCCTATTTCGGCGGGGTGATGCCTACCGCGCTCGCCGCGTATCAGCAGGCGTTGGATCTCGACCCGGCTCAGCCGGAGCTCTACGTGGCCATGGGGCAGATTCTGGTCTACCGGGGCGCCCCGGAGCGCGCTTTGCAGCTGGCGCGCGATGCGCTGCTCTACGATCCAGAGTATCCCCCCGCCTGGGCGTTGCTGTGCGTGGCGTATGACTGGCTCGGCCTGCCGCAGGACGCGATCGCGTTTTGTGAGCGCGCGATTACCCTCGACCCCACCTATGCTGAGGCGTATGCGTATCTCGCCGAGGCGCAGATAGATGCCGGCAACTGGTTTGCCGCGAATGACACCATCGCCACGGCGCTGCAGCTCGACAAGGACAATGTCGAGGTATTGCGCAATTACGGCTATGTCTACGAGGTGCAGGGAAATTACTCCGCGGCCATTGAGGCGTACCGTCAGGCGTTGCAGCGACAGCCCAATCTCGCGCATCTTTACATCGCCATCGGACGCAATCAGCACGTCTTGGGCAACTTCACGCAGGCGCAGGAAAGCTACACGGCGGCGACGGAAGTGGATCCCACCAACCTCATGGCCCTGGAGCGGGCGGGGCTGCTGCATCTGCTGCAGGGCGATTACGGGCCGGCGCAGGTGTTCTTCCAGAAGGCCCTGGAGGTGGATCCCACTTACAGCCGCGCGTTGGGACGCCTGGGCACGTTGTATTTTCAGCGCCGCAATTACGAGGACGCCATCCCCGCGTTGGAAAGCGCGATCCGGTATGGCGAGATGGAATCCCGGCGCCGCACCGTGTTCTTTGTGATCACGGAGGAGCCGCAGGGCGCGGCGTTGACTGCGCCGACGGGCCGGACGGTGGCGCGCGGCGAGTTCGTCTTTCCGGAGGATGCTCGTTCGCCGCTGCGCGCGATGCTCCAGGGGGTGACGGGACAGGAAAACGTCAGGGGCTACTTGCGTCTCGAGCCCCTGGATGGGCGGTACACGCTGTCCCTGCAGGGGGCGTCGCCTGCTGCGGCCGGGCAGACCTACATCGGGTGGTTCCAACCGCTTTTAGCGCCGGAAGGGGCCGTCATTCACACCGCGCCCTTGCGCGTGGAGGCCGATGGCTCGATCACGGCGAGTGGGGTCACGGGCGTCGTCAAGGGCGCGCCGATCGAGACGTATTACACGCTGAGCCTGTGCTACTACTACCTGAATCGTTGTGAGGACGCCCGTCCCTACATTGCGGTGGCGCTGCGGCTGGATCCGCAGGACGCCAACGCCTTGCAGACCCAGCGGCTGTGTGGTGGACAATGAACGGTCGCTCCTGGAGGCCGCGCCTGGGGGAGGGGTCATGAAGTCCGCGCCGCGCTTCGTGCGGCAGCTGGCGCGGTTGGGGCGGGAAGGGGCAGCGCTGTTGCCGGCGCTTTTGGTGCTGGCGTGGCTGTTCCGCCGCCTGCTCGCCGGGCGGGTGTTGGCGGGCGGCGACCTGCAGACGTATTTCTTCCCCTATTGGGTGGCTGCGGCGCGTGCTTTGCAGGCCGGGCGGCTGCCTCTGTGGAATCCCGACCTCTTTGCCGGGGCGCCGTTGCTGGCCAATTCCCAGGCCGGCGTCTTTTATCCCCTCAACTGGCCTCTGTGGCTGCTCGCCGGGCCGACGTTGCCGGGCGTGACGCAGGCCCTCCATGCGAGCGTGGTGCTGCATGTGCTGCTGGCGGCGGTCGCCGCGTATGCGCTGGCGCGACGTCTGGGACTTTCGCGGTCGGGCGCTGCGTTCGCGGCATTGCTCTACGGCGGCGGCGGCTTCGTGGGCGTTCACGTCGAGCACCTCAATCAGCTGCAGGGGCTGGCGTGGCTGCCGCTGGCGCTTTTGCCGGATAGGAAGTCCGCTGCAGAGCGGGCTTTTCCCTGGCCCTCGCTGCTGAATGTGACGGCGTATGCGCTGATATTGCTGGCCGGGCACACGCAAACTGCCTTCATCGCGGCTGTGGGGATCGTCGTGTTTCGCGTCGCGCTCTGGTTTTGGCCGAAGCCGGCCCCTCATGAGTGGCAGCCGTCTGTGGACCCTGAGCCGCGGGCCGTCCATTCCTCCAGGCCGGGAGTCGGGAGCTTGCTGCTGTCGCTGACGCCGTTCGCGCTGGCGGGCTTGCTCGCGGCGGTACAACTCGCGCCGACGCTGGAGCTCTCGCGGTTCTCGCCCCGCGCGGGCGGATTGCCCTGGCGTGAGGCGGTCTCGTTCTCCTTTGTCCCCTGGGAAGCGCCTCACGTGTTGTTGCCCGCCTATCTCTTCGCGCCGGCGCTGCCGGAGGGAGTGGCCTATGTGGGGGTGCTGGGGCTGCTGCTGGCGGGATGGGGCGCCGTGCGGGCGGTGCGCTCGCGGCAGCGGCACGCTGCGGCGGCGGGGATCCTGGCGGGCGTGGGGCTGTTGCTGGCGTTGGGGGCGTACAATCCGCTGTATCTGCTCGCCGCGCGGGTGGGACTGCCGGGCGTGATCCAGTTCCGCGCGCCGGCCCGTTTCCTGGCGCTCTACGCCCTGGGGACGGCGCTGCTCGCGGGCTTTGGCGTCGAAGCGTTGCCATGGCCATGGAAGCGGGGAACCGCGCTGCACGGCGTGCGCTGGCTGCTCTTTGGGGCGCTGGCGGTGGAGTTGGCGCTCGCTGCGGAACACTTGCCGCACGCGCACGCGACCCCGGCGCGGGCCTACAGCGACCTGCGCCCGGCGACGGCGCATCTTGTGGCGGCTGCCCGTGAGGCGGAAGCGCAGCAGCAACCGCCGGGACGTTTCCTCAGCATCTCCAGGATGCTCTTCGAGCCGGGCGACAAAGGGGAGATCGAAAGCCTCTACGGTTCGACGCTCGACGCCGACGCGCTGTGGGCCTACCTGGTGGCGGCGAAGGCGCGGGAGGTGCTCGCGCCGAATCTGCCGCTGGCATTTGCCGTTCCCGCCGCCGATGGCTACGACGGGGGAGTACTGCCGCTGCGCCATTACGCCGACTTCACGACGCTGTTGCTGCCAGAAGGCACGCTCGATGGGCGATTGCGCGAAAACCTCGAGGCCATTCCCGACGCGCGCTGGCTGGAGCTGCTCGACGTGCGGTTCCTCATCACGGACAAGGTGGGTGATCTGTGGGCTGGGGGCGTGTTCTACGACCGGCAGTTTCAGCTGGAACTGGCGCCCGGCGCGATGTTGACCTTCGCCTGGCTGCCGCAAAACTTTGCGGCGGATGGGGTGGGGCTGTTGTTCAGCGGCGCGGGAACGCTGGAAGTGACGCTAACGGATGGGCGCACGCTGGCGTTGCCGCTTGTCAACAGCGATGGCGAGACGCCGCAGCAGGTGCGCTGGCCCGACGCCGCGACGCTGCGGCGCCTCACCGTGCGGGCGGGGGAGGGCGGGCTGCGGCTCACCGGCGCGACGCTCGTCGAGACGGCGACGGACGCCTTCTATCCGCTTACCCTCTCCGAGCGTTTCCGGCTGGCGCATTCCGGCGACGTGAAGATTTACGAGGCGGCGACGCCCTCCGCGCGGGCCGTTCTGGTGCACGAGGTCACTTGCGTGGCGGACACGGCGGCGGCGTTGGAAGCCCTGCGCGCGCCCGATTTCGACCCGGCGACGCGGGGCGTGCTCGTCGGTTGCCCCGCCGGGGCGTGGCCCGGCGTCGCGTCACCCGCATCCCCGGCGGAGTCGGTGCAGGTGCTCGCGTATGCCGCAGAGCGGGTCGAGCTCGCGGTGCGTGCGGAAGCCCCGGGCGTGCTGGTCCTGAAAGACGCCTGGTATCCCGGCTGGCGGGTGACGGTCGCGCCGCTGCGTCCCGTGAAGGCGGCTCCCGTATTCGAGGGGGAACCGCTGCGCGCGCAGGTCTTGTTCCGCGCGGCGCCTGTCCCGGCGGGGGAATGGCGCGTCACCTTCGTGTATCGGCCCCGCAGCCTGTGGGTCGGCGCGGCGCTGAGTGTGCTGGGCATTTTGGCGACGGGCGGCTATGCGTTCTGGCGGGGGAAAAAGTAAATCTCATCGCCGTTTTTTATCGGCGGCTGAGCAATGACGACTTGTCAACCTCAGGAAATGTGGTATAAAGAGCACCGCGATGCTTTCGCTGGCCCGCTAGCTCAACTGGCAGAGCAGTTGACTCTTAATCAATTGGTTACAGGTTCGAGTCCTGTGCGGGTCACAG
>JAAZNO010000567.1 GCA_012798275.1 Chloroflexota bacterium | reverse complement strand
CGCCCCCTCACGGCGCTGGAAGCGGCGACACAGGAACGGCGGTTGGCGCTACTGGGTGATCCTGGCGGCGGTAAATCCACCTTCGTCCGGCAGTTGGCGGCGCAGACCGCGGCAGCCGCCCTCACCGGAAAGGTCCCCTTCCCCAACTGGGAAGCAGGATTGATTCCGGTATTGATCACCCTGCGGGAATTGGCGCCCCGCCTGGCAGCGGTGGAACTCAAAGGCCTTGCCGAAGCCGAACAAGAAGCGCGCTTGCGCGAGGCCATCCGCAAACATCTCACGACAACGTTGACCGAATGCAAGGCTGGCGAGTGGGATACCTGCCTGGAAGACGAATTGCTCTCCGGCAACCTGCTGCTGATCCTGGATGGCCTGGATGAAGTGCCCGAACACACGCGCGGGCGCGTGCGGCGCGCGGTGGGGGCGCTGTTGCAGGCCTACGGCAGGCTCCAACGGGTCATCGTCACCTGCCGGGTGCGCTCGTACACCGGTACAGCGGTATTGCCGGGCTTCACCCCCCACACCCTGGCGGCTTTCAATGAGGACAAAATCCGCGCCTTTGTGAAAGGGTGGTATCAGGCGCAGGAGCAGCTGGGCCGCGTCACAGCCGCTGTGGCGGCAGAGCGTAGCCGCGATTTGCAGCGCGCGGCGTTGAGCGGGGACCTGCGCCCCCTGGCAGGCAATCCCATGTTGCTCACCACGATGGCGCTGATCCACCAGAAGGAAGTGGGCTTGCCCAAGGAGCGCGTGCGCCTGTATAGCCTCGCGGTGCAGGTGCTCCTCACCCGGTGGCAGCAGCGAAAGGGGTTGGCGGTATCGCCGGAACTTGGCGCCGTGCTGAGCGACGATCTCAAATTGCGGGCGTTGCTGGAGCGCCTGGCGTATGAGGCGCATTCACGGCAGGCGGGCAAGCGGCGCGGCGGCGACCTGGCGCGCAAGGACCTGCTGGAGATTTTGGAGGCCCCGGCGTATCTGGGCCAGGTAAGCCTGGCAGCCGAGTTCCTGGACTACGTAGATCAACGCGCGGGCTTGCTGGTGGGGCAAGGCGGCGCCGGTGATGAGCAGGTCCCCAAGACCTACGCTTTCCCGCATCGCACGTTTCAGGAGTATCTGGCGGGCTGTTACCTGGTGAGTGGACGCAGCGCCGAGCGCGAATACTGGCGGCTGGCGGAGCAGCCCGAAGCCTGGACGCTGGCGGCGCCTTTGGGGGCGGAGGAATTGTACTACAACCGCCGCAACACCGAGAAGGTGCTCGATCTGGCTTATGCCCTGGCGCCAGAACAGGAGCCAGCCTCGCGGCGCGAGTGGCAGGCGCTGCTCTGGTCCGCGCAAATGGCGGCAGTGTTGGGAGCAGAAGCCATCCGGCAGGATACCGCCCGCCCCGATGGCGGCGCGGTCTATCTGAAACGCTTACTGCAGCGATTGGTGCAGGGCGTGGCGCGCTGCCCGCTGCCCGCTCTGGGACGGGCGGAATTGGGCAACGCCCTGGCGAAACTGGGCGACCCGCGCCCCGGTGTGGGAGTAAGCGTCCTTCCTTCGCGTGCGGGGGAAAACTCAACAATACGGATTCCGGATATCGTGTGGTGCGAGGTCCCGGAGGGTCCGTTCCTGATGGGCAGCGACAAGGCGCGCGACGGAGCAGCGTCTGATAATGAACAGCCGCAACACGAGGTGATATTGCCCCCGTACTATATCAGTCGCTACCCGGTGACAGTCGCGCAATTCGATGCCTTTGTCCAGGCGGGAGGCTACGCGGAGGCCCGCTATTGGCCCGAAGCGCAAGCGGCAAATCGCTGGCAAGTCGCTGGAATCCGCGGTTATGATGATGACGAACCAAGGAGTGCGCCCGTAGATCATGGCGCGCCATTCAACCTGCCCAATCATCCGGTCGTCGGGATCACCTGGTACGAAGCCCTGGCGTTCTGCCGGTGGCTGGAAGAGCTGTTGCAGGCTGCGGGCTCAGGGATGCAATTGTGGCAAGCACACCGGCTGACAAGCGTGAACGTGCCGCCGGGAGCTTTTAAGGTGCGACTGCCCTCAGAAGCCGAATGGGAGAAGGCAGCACGGGGCGGGTTGGAAATTCCCTGGGGAGAGGCGGGCCTGCAACGCGAAAACCCCGACCCTGCGCGGCGCTATCCCTGGGGGCAAAAACCGGACCCAGAGTTGGCCAATTTCAACGAGACGCGCATAGAGGCGAGCAGCACAGTGGGCTGTTTCCCGGATGGCGCGAGTCCGTATGGGGTAGAGGACCTGAGCGGCAATGTATGGGAATGGACGCGGAGCCAGCGGGAAGGTTATCCATATCGAGTGGATGACGGGCGAGAAGATTTGACTGCCGGGGATTATCCGCTCCGGGTGGTGCGGGGCGGGGCGTTCCTCAATAATGATAGGTACGTCCGGTGCGCCTACCGCGGCAACTGGAATCCTCTCAGCCGCAGCGGGGATCAGGGTTTTCGGGTGGTGCTGTCTCTATCCACTCCGGACTCTGTCTCTCTGGCCTCTGATGCTCTGGGTCTCTGAACTCTGAAGGGGGTTTG
>JAAZNO010000566.1 GCA_012798275.1 Chloroflexota bacterium | reverse complement strand
GCAAGTGCATTCATGATTTGTTTTCATAACGAGCAGTACATGGCGTTTCCCCAAAAATGGCCCGCGGATGCCCCCGGATAGAATCCCAAGAAGTTGCTCAGCGCTATTTTATTCCAAAGAGAGGGAGTGGCAATACTGGATACTGGTGGCTGGATACTGGTGGCTGGATACTGGTTGCTGGATACTGGTTGCTGGATACTGGGGGCTGGTTGCTGGTTGCTGGTTGCTGGTTACTGGGGGCTGGGGGCTGGTTACTGGGGGCTGGTGGCTGGTTGCTGGGGGCTGGTTGCTGGTTACTGGTTGCTGGAAGCTGGTGGCTGGATACTGGTGGCTGGATACTGGTTGCTGGATGCTGGTTGCTGGATACTGGTGGCTGGATACTGGTGGCTGGATACTGGTGGCTGGATACTGGTTGCTGGATACTGTTGCTGGAAGCTGGTGGCTGGATACCCATCCTCCCATTCGACAAATTTCCCACCTTTGGGTATGATAGGGGGTGCGGGGCCGGTCTTCGGCCTGGCCCCGGCGACCGTGGAATTCTCGCTGGGCGTCAGGATAAAAACGACGAGGTGAAAGATGCGCATGGTGTTGACCGGACATAAGGGACAGTTGGGCCGCGCGCTGTTGCCGCTGTTGGCGGGACATGAGGTGGCGGGCGTGGATCTGCCCGAATATGACATCACCGACCGGGGCGCGCTGCGCGCTGCGATCCGCGATTTTCGCCCCGACCTCATCCTCCATCCCGCCGCGATGACGGATGTGGAGGGTTGCGCACGCGACCCGGACCTGGCATACCGGGTCAACGGCATGGGGACGCAGAACGTCGCGCTGGCGGCCGCCGAGGTGGGGGCCGAGATGCTTTACGTGAGCACCAACGAGGTCTTCGATGGCCAGGCAACCGAGCCTTACCACGAATGGGCGCCGCGTAATCCCATCAACGCCTACGGGCGCTCCAAGCTGGCGGGGGAGTGGTATGTGCAGAACCTCCTCACGCGCTTTTTCATCGTCCGCACCGCCTGGCTGTACGCGCCGGGCGGACGCAATTTTCCGCATCGCATCCTGCAGCTGGCGGACGAGCGCGGCAGCCTGAAGGTCGTCGCGGATGAGGTGGGCAATCCCACGTATGTCGTGGATCTTGCACGCGCCATCGCGGCCCTTATCGAGACGCACGCCTACGGCGTCTATCACGCCGTCAACGCGGGCGCCGCTTCGCGCTACGACTTCGCCAGGGAAATCCTGCGCCTCAGTGGACGGGAATCCATCCCCGTGGAGCCGCTCGCGCTAGCGGAGTTCCAACGCGCGAGCACGCCGCCTGCCTATGCGCCTCTGGCGAACAACGCCGCCGCGGCGCTCGGCATCACCTTCCGCCCGTGGCAAGCGGCCCTGGCGGAATTTCTGAGCGCGTGAGCGAGCCGCTCCGTGATGGGTGATTCGATCACTCCCCAACTCTCGGTGATCATCCCCAACTGGAATGGGGCGCCGCACCTGCCCGGCTGCCTGGAGAGCCTGCGAGCGCAAACCTGGCGGGATTTCGAGATCGTTGTGGTGGACAACGCCTCGACGGATGCGTCGCTCGCCGTGCTGGCCCGTTACCCTGAGGTGCATGTGCTACCGCTGGAGCGCAATCGTGGCTTCACCGGCGCCTGCAACGCGGGCTTTGCCGCCGCGCGGGGCGCCCTCGTCCTCTTGCTGAATAACGACACGGAGGCTGACCCGCGCTGGCTGGCCGAGATCGCCGCCGCCTTCGAGGCCCATCCCGACGTGGGGCTGATCGCCTCCAAAATGCTGCTCTTCGACCGCCGCGACACGTTTCACACCGCCGGGGATTTCGTTACGCTGGATGGTCTGCCGCACAATCGTGGCGTTTGGGAGCGGGATGAGGGGCAGTACGATCACCCGGCCTACGTCTTCAGCGCGTGTGGGGGCAGCGCGGCCTACCGGCGACGCATGTTGGAGGAGATCGGCCTGCTGGACGACGACTTCTTCTTTTCCCTGGAGGACGTGGACCTGGCGTGGCGGGCGCAGCTGGCCGGCTGGCGCTGTCTCTACGTCCCTTCGGCGGTGGTCTATCATAAACTCAAGGCTTCCGGCGGGGGCGTGACCGCTTCTTTCTATGACGGGCGCAATCGCCTGTGGGTGCTGGCAAAGAATTATCCAGCGGACCTCTGGCGAGCGCATTGGCGCGAGGTGTTGGGCGGCGTGAGGCATACTGGATGGGCTGCGCTAAAAGCGTGGCGCGGCAAGGAAGCGCGCGCCACCCTGCGCGGCATGGCGGCGGGCGTGGGCGGTTTGCCGCGGATGGCGCGCAAGCGGCGGCAGATCCAGGCGCAGCGCCGGGTCGAGCGCGCCTATCTGGAGCGGCTGATGTCCCCGCCCTATGAGATCGCCCTCCCGCCGGACTGACCCTGAGACATGCCGGCGACGCGACTTACACTTCCTCTCGTCAGGTCGTCTTCAGCCGAACCGGGAGGGTTCAGAACCATGCCAGGTAGAGCGTGCGCAGGCTCAGCAGCATGATCACCGCACCAACCAGGACGAGCAGCACCCGTGTCGGGAGTTTGCGGCAGACATAAGCCGCCAGCGGCGCGGCGATGATCCCCCCGCTCAGCAACCCTAAGACCGATTGCCAGTGCTGACTGAGCGCCGTCCCCAGCGTCAGGAGGAAGGTTACCGATTCAGCGAGGGTGACGAAGAACTCTGAGG
>JAAZNO010000565.1 GCA_012798275.1 Chloroflexota bacterium | reverse complement strand
GTTCATCATCCAAGATGGGGCGCGCTACCACACCAGCGCGGCCATGCGCGCGTTCTTCGCCGCGCATGCCGACCGCTTGACCGTGTTTCAGTTGCCGCGTTATTCGCCAGACTTCAATCCGATCGAATACTTATGGCGGAAACTCAAAAAGCAGGCCACCCATTTACGCTACTTCCCTACCTTCGAAGCTTTGACCACCAAGGTAGATGCCAAACTCCAGGCCCTCACCGGCTTGCCCGATGAAATCAAAAGTCTCATGGGTAAGTATTGCGCCACCTTGGGCCAGGAGGCCGCGTCAGCTTAGTCCAAAACTTTATCTGAACATCTCTACCTCCACCATATCTTGACGGATGGGCATAGCGGCACGATGCATTACCGCGTCGGCACGCAATTATCGTAGATAGCGTCCTCGGCGTTGTTCCAGTCCCTTTGGAAGGTGCTGAGGCTCATAGCCGTCCAGTCTGTTTCTTCCTCTGATTCGGCTGTCAACACGCTTTCCAGCAGCAGCTTGGCCAGTGTCAGCCGTTCCGTGCTGGTCAGCTGCTCCACTTTCTCGAATATCTCGGCTACTCTCGGCGAAACGGCCTCTCCAGTTGCTCCCATTCCTTCGCCTCCACAACTCTCCTGAAAAGCAGCCGTCATGCCTCACTTTTCCTCGACTTGCTCTTCCCCGGCTTGATCTGCACCATCGTTACGTGTTCCGCCAAACTGGAATGTTTACAACGCAGGCGCCGAACATTGCCACTTCTGGACCGTCTTCACCCGGTTGGCCAGCGCCTCCCTCATCCTGCTGAGCGCAGCTGTCTACTCCTAATTATATTGACAATCGGGGAAATGTACAATTTTGCGCTATGCCGGGGCCATTCCAAAAGGGGATGCATGGTTGCTGGCCTCAGTCCTGGCGTACAGGGGCATCGCCGCGACGAGCCGCTACTTGCCCCTGACGCGGCACGGACAGAAGATGCGTGGAGAGGTTGTCGCCAGAGCAGCTGCAAGATTAGATGTGGCGGTATGGGGTGTTCTTGCGTTCCCCCGCATCTCACAACGCGCTGATGGCAATCCAGGGCGCGCGCGCCCCTTCGACCTCGACTTCCCGCAAGGTTCCCGCCGCCAGCAGCGTGTTGACGGCGTGTTCGACATCCCCTTTGGGCCATTGGAAGACCTTGCCCGCCTCGCTGGGGGGAGCGGCGCCGACCATCCGATAATAGCGCTCCACCAACAACCGCTGCGCCTCGCGGATGCCGTACTCGTGCGCGCGTTCCGGCAGCCAGGGGAAGTGCCGATGGGTGCACTCGTAGATGAAGGCGTAATGCCAGGCGCCGACCTCTGCCACGCCGACGGGCAGAACCTTGAAATCGGCCTGCAGCTCGGTCAGCGCCCGCTCGAAGCGCGCTTTGGATTCACCCGCCGTCATGAAGGTCGCTTTACGGAGGGCGATGGTGTGCAATGGCCCCTCGCGCAGTAGCGCCTCGTAGAGGGTCTTGGCTTCTTGCGACAACGTCCCCTGGCGGTATTGCTCCAGGTAATCCTCTTCGGGGGAACCGAAATTCTCGCTGAGCGCGTAAAACAAGGGGGCCGTGTCCAGCGCGATGAAGCCGGCCTTCTTGCGCAGCACCTTGGCGTAATACCACCACCGCTGGCCCAGGGATTGATCCTTCCAGTCCCAGGTGATGTGCCCCGGATCCTCGTGCGCATCGGCAACGGGACGGTTGCCCGCGACGGCAGTCCACAGGCTTGGCAGGACGACCCCCTTGATTGGCCAGAACAATACGAAGCCCCGCTCGGCCACGAAAGCGCGCGCTTCTTCCACGCTGCGCAGCGGGCGTGTGAGGCCGTATGTTTCCGCGCGATAGGCCTGAAGGTGTGCCGGCGTCAGGAGGTTCATCCGTGGGCTGATTCCAGGGCTTCCTCAACCCTCTTCCCGCTGCCACCCCACCGGCAGCGTCTCGACCGCGCCGCCCAGCTCGACAAAGACGCTTTCCACGTTCAGGCGATGCGGTCCGGCGTTCTCTTCTGGGTGATGGAAGGGGATGTCGGCGCAGAGGGCCACTGTCTCCGCGAGAGTCTTGCCGTCGGCAATGGCGGCGCGCACCCGTTCACGCAGGGCTTTCAGGTAGCTGCGGTCGGCGTCGAAGCGCGCCTGGATCTCGGCGGGGATAGTGGTGGGCGTGCCGTGCCCGGGGATCAACACCTGCACGTCCAGGGTCGCCAGCCGCGCCAGCGTCTCCTCATAGGCGCTCAGGCTGTGACTCACGAAGGGGATCTCGACGTCGCTGAGCATGTCCGCCGCCCAGAGCATGCCCGTCGTGGCCTCGTAGATGACGAGCTGATCGGCGGCGTGACCGGGCGCGGGAAGCAGCTGCAGCGTGTGGTCGCCTCCCATGAGGTAGAGGCGGCTTTCGAAGGCGAGGGTGGGGCGGGGCAGCGTGAAGGGCTGCGAACGGAGGATGTTCGCCTGCGTTTCCCAGCGGCTGACCTGTTGCAGGATGGCTTCGCCGCGCTGCGCCACGCTGTTTTTGTATTCCAGCTGGGTGATGATCTTCGCGCCTGGGAAATGCTCCGGCCCCAGCAGGTGATCCCAGTGGCTGTGGGTGAGAATGAGGGCCTGCACCGTCGCGCCCTGCTCCAGGACGAACCGCGCGATCCCCCGAATTTCCTCGGGCATGATGCCCGGATCAATCAGGCAAGCCTGTCCCGCCTCCATGAAAATGCCGCTGTTGGTGGCGAAGAGGGGGCTTTGTGTGACCCAGAGAGAGGGTGTGAGCTGTTGAAACGCCGCTGATGTCATCCTTCAACTCCGTTTCTGCGGGAGGAGCGGACCTCCGTGGGCGGTGATGGCCTGTCGCACGACCTCGGCATTGTCACTGCGCAGGACATGTGCCGGCGCGGGGCGCTCATCGAGCACGACGGCGACGACGCCCTCGTGGCAGGGAATGGCCAGGTCGGCGGTGTACGTCAGCTCGTCCTCACGGATCAGGTAATCGCGTTCTGGGAAGAAGCCGCTTTCCTTGAGCGTGACGTACAACCCATCCGCGCCGGAGACATAGAGATCGTTGATCTCCTCCGCCGCGTTGAAGCGGTCCCAGGTCGTCTCCAGGAAAGTGATGCGTCGCCAGCGCAGGCTGGGGATGGGCGGCTCCCGGCGGATCAGCGGACCCAGCTGCAGCTTGTAGTACACCTCATCGGCGTGGGGATGAGACGGTTCCGCGGGCAGCAAGTCGCGCCGCCGGGCCAGCTCATAGCCGCGCACTTCGGCGTACCAGTGAATGGCCCATTTTTCGGCCTCGAAGGCGGCGGTGAAGTAGAACGCCAGCGCCGCGGTGTCTATGACGGATGGCGGCGCGTGACGGACGGGAACCCGATACCAGCCCTGATCCCGCGCAATGGCGAAATCCACGGGATCGGTGATCACCCCGACGAGCACTCGATCGGCAGCATGAAACATACGGTCTCCTCAGCGAATCATTTACGTTCGCACGTTCCCACGTGTCCATGTTCCCTTGCATTGTACCTTACTCTGCTTCAGGGTGCAAGCGCGGGGGCGTGTGACTTGACGTCTCTGCAAAGCTCAGTATAGTAGAATTATCGGAATGAGAAAGCGCTGCTGTGAAGTAGGGAAATTTACGCAAAGACATCACAGGGGTACAGAGAAAATTTCAGGGGGAGCCATGTACATTCACCACATTGCGATTGCTGTCAATGACCTGGAAAGCGCGCTGCAGTTTTATCAGGGGGCGCTGGGGTTGGAAGTGAGCGAGCGGACCGAAGTGCCCCTTGAAGGTGTGGAGATCGCCTGTCTGCCGCTAGGCGAATCCGAGATTGAGCTGCTGCGTCCGCTGGATCCCGAAAACAGCATTGGCAAGTTCATCGAGAAGCGTGGCGAGGGCATCCATCATCTCTGTGTGTTGGTGGAGGACCTCGAGGCGGCGGTGGCGCAGCTGGAAGCACAGGGCGCCCGCATGACCGGTGAAATTCGCACGCGCGATAACGGCACCCGCTACGTGTTCGTCCATCCCAAGAGCACGCGCGGCGTCCTGATGGAGCTGTATCAGAAGCCCCACTAGTGGGAGTTGTGAGCCGCAACCCATGCGCAAATGCTGCGACAACTCTCGACTCACAGCTCACTGCTCTCTATTTTCCGAGGAGGTGCTTTTGGGGGAATTCATGTGCTGATGTCTTTACCAGGCTTTCTGCGTCCCGGCGGTGAATGTGGATGTTGCCGGGAGGCTCATATCACTTTATACAAATGATACAGGAGGTAGAGCGATGTCGAAGGTAATGGAAGATTTGCAGGCCGGGTTTGCCGGTGAGTCCCAGGCGAATCGCCGTTATACGGCGTTCTCCCGGGAGGCCGATGCGGCAGGGCATCCGCAGGTCGCCAAACTGTTCCGTGCAGCGGCTGCCGCGGAGACGGTCCACGCCATCAATCACTTCAAGACGATGGGCGGGGTCAATTCCACGGCGGAGAACCTGCAGGTAGCCATCGCGGGCGAGAATTATGAAGTCGTCTCGATGTACCCTGAATTCATCAAGGATGCCAAGGCCGCGGAAGACAAGAACGCCCTGCGCACTTTCACGTGGGCCTGGGAAGTGGAGAAGATCCACGAGGCGCTGTTCCGCAAGGCGCTGGCGAATCTTGAGGGGCCGATGGAGCCGGCGGATTACTGGATCTGCCCGGTCTGCGGTTACACCCACGAGGGGCCGGAGCCGCCGGAGACGTGCCCGGTTTGCGGCACCAAGGGCGAGCGTTTTGAATTTGTGGAGTGATCGTGCGCCCCGTCTGATTGGAAACCGGCTGGATCGGCCGGGAAAACACCCCAATAGACTCCCCCAGGAATTTCCCTGGGGGAGTCTGCGTTTGATGCAGAAAGCGCGGCGAGACGCGAGGGCCACGTCCGTCGTCAGCGGCAGATCAGGATCGGGAGGGGGCTTTCGCGGAGTACTTGATCCACCGTGCTGCCCAGGACGACTTCCACCACCGGGCTAAGGCCGTAGCTGCCCATGATGATGAGGTCGCAGCCGTGCTCGCGGGCTGTGCGGAGGATCGTCTCGCCGACCGGCCCTTTGTCGTCCACGAAGGTGGCGCGCAGGTTGCGGGAGTGGAGATAGCGTTGCGCCTCCAGCAACGTTTCCGAAAGATGCGGCTCGCTCTCCATGACGGTGAGCACGACGAGCGGCATGGCCCAGCGTCCGGCCAGATAGGCGGCGACGAAGAGCCCTTCTTTGGCCTTGGGGCTGCCATCGTAAGCCAGCAGCGCGCTTTCCAAAGGACGCGCCTGACGCGGCACGGCGAGGATGGGGGTGGTACAGCGTCGAATCAGCGTGCGGAAACCAGAGCTCAGCCGGGCGAGAGGCTGTTCGCCAGGCGGATGGGCCAGCTTCACGATGACCAGGTCCGCCCAGCGGGCGCGCTCGCAGATGGTGCGGGCGATGCTCCCCCTTTCGATCACGAGCTGCCCGGCAAGACCCGCTTCCTGGCATCGTTGCTCGAAGCGCGCCTGCAAGGCGGCGGTGTCGCCCCCGGCGTTTTCCCCGGCAATCACGTGCAGCCCGCGCAAGCGACTGCCGCCCTCCCGCCGGGCGACGTCAAGGGCTTGCTCCAACGCCTGCCAGCTCTCTTCGGCGCCGGAGAGCGGCACCAGAATATCGCGGAACAGCGGTAAGTAGCCGTCGAGCGTCTCGCGCCAGTGACCCGGCGGCGGGCCGCTTTCCAGGCCTTCGGGGATCAGGGTGTCCAGCAGCCAGCCGCCGAAGCGCGCCAGGGGTTCGGCCCCTTCTTTTCCCTCTTCCGCCAGATGCGAGGCGGCCTCGTCGTAGTCAATCTCCCATCCCAGGGAGGCCTGCAATTCAGCCCGATGCTCCGAGACCCAGAGGTAAAGGTCGGCCTCCGTGCGTTTGGGGAAACGCTGAAGCAGCTGGTACTCGCGGATGGTTTCCACGACGGGCAGATAGACGGTGTCGTACCAGTGGGCGGCGGCTTCAGGGAAGGGGATCTCACGCTGTGCCGCTTCGCCCATGAAGTAGCGGTGCACGGCAATGTGTTCTTCCAGCTCGTGATAACGCCCGGCGACGGTCACTTCCAGATTGGCGTCGGGACGTGTCTCGTGCAGGCGTGTAGTTTCGAGGAAGGCTGCGTATTCCCCTTTGAGGACGAGATCCTCCATCCTCAAATCGGGGGTGATGGGCACGGGCGTGTCTACTTCGGTCACATACGCCTGAATGTGGGTGGCGCCGAGCTGCCGGGCGACGGAGATGCGATGATGGCCGTCCTTGACGAAATAGGCGGAGCCGACCTTGTAAAGTTCCACCGGCGGCAGGCCGGCCATGTCCTCCGTCGCCATTTTGACCCGCGCCCAGCGTTCTTTGTAGCCGTCGTGCAGGGGCAGGAAGCTGCGGGTGAAGTCGGCGTAACGATCCACACTGCCGATGATGGCGTCGAGCGGGACGTCGTGTAGGCCGCGGGGCGCGAGGCGTTGGGCGCGCAGCTGTTGCCGCACCGCTTCATACGCGACGAGGTCTATGGGCCGCCCGGTGAGACGCGCGACGAGGCGTTCCATCTCCGCCGCCCGCCGTGCGCGCATGAAATCTTGGGCGGCGGCGGCGAAATCACCGCTGAAACTGCCCGGCATGGCTCAGCTCTGCGCTTCAGGTCGCGCGGGGAGCTGCACCCCGGCGAGCGCGGCCGTCGAGAGCAGGAACAACAGGCCGTAGATGGCGAAGATGACGATGTATCCCAGTCCCGGCGTCTGCGGCGTGTGGACGGTGAAGAAATCGGCGATCGGGCCGCCGATGTAGGTGCCGATGGCGCCGGCGCCGGCCCCCGCCAGGTTAGAGATGCCCAGATAGCGCCCGGCCTCTTTGTCGGGGACGAGGCTCGTGCCCAGCGCCCAGTTGGCGGTGTAGAAGATCCCCGTCCCCAGGCCGATGATGCAGGCCCCGACGTAGATCAAGGTCAGATTGGGCGCCAGCAACAAGATGAGTGTCCCGACGCCACCGAGGACGCCGCTGAGGGCGACCATGGGCTTGCGCCCGAACTTGTCGCTCAGCCAACCGCTCGGCAGAGCCGCCAGGAGTACGAAGACGCCAACGAACATCATCATCTGGGCGGCGGGACCCGTGGCCGCTTCGGCGCTGAGGTTCAGACGTCCCTGCAGGAAGTAGAGCGCGAAGCCGGCCAGGCTGAAGGCGGGGACGAGGAACGCCAGGCGATTGATCACCCACCAGGTGAAGGCGGGATGCTCGCGCTGATTGGCAGCTCCCACGCAGAGACGCACGCTCACCCACACGCCGAGCACGCTCGCCACTGCCATGGCCAGCAGTCCCGCTGCGCCCATCAGCAGGCTCAGCCCAAGCGGGCTCTGGATGCCGGCAAACGCCGCGCCGAGCCAGGCGACGACTCTCCCCATCCCCAGGATGACCACAGTGAAGGCGGCGGTCATCGCCAGCAGCCGCAGGAAAGGCTCCCAGTTCAGCGGCGGCGGGGTTTCGCGCAGCGGTTCCTCGCGGACGAGCAGCGTCAGGGCCGTGCTCACCGCGATGAAGCCCATGAGCGTGATCAGCCCCAGCCACAGATTGCCGTCCTTGATGAAGGCGGCGATGGTGAACGAGACGAGGATGACCGGCAGCGGCACCTCAAAG
>JAAZNO010000564.1 GCA_012798275.1 Chloroflexota bacterium | reverse complement strand
GGGGCAATCGCGCGCTCCAGCCGCCGATGGGCAGCCTTACGAGAAGGAGTGATCTAGCGCGGAGCGTAAGGCGCGTAATGCGTGATGCGTAAAGCGTAATGCGTAATGCGAGAAATCGGGCATTACGCATTACGTTTTTTGAAGGAGACGCCCTGTGCTGGCGCACATCATGCAAGCATGAAAATGTGCGGTCATAGTTCAGCCTGGCGTCAGGTAGCTCGACGGCGATGGATGAACCTTTGTGAGCTGTAGCTTTTGCCCCACCCCCTGCCCCTCCCCGACGGCGCATACGCCGTTGGGGAGGGGAGAAAAAATAAGTGGGCTTTGCAGGCGGGCGTAGCCCGCCTGCAAAGCCCCACAAAAAAAGTTCCCCTTCCTCCCGCGCGCGGGGGGAAGGGGCCGGGGGATAGGGGGCAAAAGTTGATTCTCAATCTTCAGCAGTCGCCAGGAAATCTTGCATTTTTCAGTCAGTGGCGGTACCTTTGTCACGCAAGTGATTTTTTCCGCTGATTCGCTTTTTCGCTGATTCGCTGACTGCTGACCGCTGATCTCTATTCTTGAAGGAGTCCTGATGGAATCTGCCGCGTGGCCGGCTGAATTTGTAGCGCGCATGACGGGATGGTTGGGCGAGGCGTCCGACGCTTTCCTCACCGCCCTGGCGCGGCGTGACGTTGGCGTGCGGCTCAATCCCCTGCGGGGGGAGTTGGAGCAGCTGCGTGCGCGCCTCCCCTGGAACGTCGCGCCGGTCCCCTGGTGCCCCGAAGGGCTGTGGTTACAGGAAGAGGAAGCCCCGGTTGGCACGCATCCCTATCATACCGCGGGCGTCTATTACATCCAGGATCCTACGGCGATGGCGGCGGGCGTGCTGCTTGATCCGCAGCCGGGCGAGTGGGTGCTGGATCTCGCTGCGGCGCCGGGGGGCAAGGCGACACATCTGGCAGCGCGGATGGAAAATCAGGGCGTCCTCATCGCTAATGAGGTGAACCGGCGGCGCACCTCGGTGCTGGCGATGAATCTGGAACGGCTGGGGGTGACCCATGCGATGATCTTCAACGAGACGCCGGAGCGGCTCGCGGCGCGCTGGAGCGGCCTTTTCGATGCGGTGCTCGTGGATGCCCCCTGTTCTGGCGAAGGGACGTTCTGCCGGGATTCGGCGGCGGTGCGCGATTGGAGCCTCGCTACGGTGCAGGGGAACGCGCATCGTCAACGGGGCATCATGGAGCAGGCCGCGTTGCTGGTCCGGCCGGGGGGACGCTTGCTCTACGGCACGTGCACGTTCGCGCCGGAGGAAGATGAGGGTGTCATCGCCGCTTTCCTCGACACGCACGCGGATTTCGAGCTGGCGCCGTTGCCGGCGCTCCCCGGACTGCAGGGCGGGCACCCCGAATGGATTGGCGCCCCGGAGGCCGTGCGCGGCGTCGGCCGCTTTTGGCCTCACACCGGCCCGGGGCATGGCCATTTCTACGCGCTTCTGCGGCGGCGCGGCGAGCCGGGGGACAATCTGCCGGAGCGCTGGAGGGGGACCGCGATCCCGGGGCGGATCTTGCAGCTCTACCGGCCCGTCCTGCGAGAGACGCTGACGTTCGAGCCGCCCGAAGCGGGCCTGTATCTGGATGAGAACGATGACATTTATGTGACCCCGCTTGATCCCAAACTGTGGGCTGGACTGCACGTGCTGCGTCCCGGCTGGTGGATCGCCTCGCAGCGGCATGGCAAAGTCACCCCCAACCATGCCCTGGCGATGGCGCTGCATCCCGAAGACGCCCAGGAGGTCTGCGATCTCGCCGTTGCCGATCCCCTCGTCGAGCAATTCCTCCGTGGCAGCTTCTGGGAGGATGACGGCCCGGCGGGTTTTGTGCTGGTGACGGTGGATGGTTTCCCCCTGGGCTGGGCGAAGCGCGGCGACGGGCGGTTGCGCAGCCGTTATCCCCTGCATCTGCGGCGCTGAGCTGCGGCGATCCCCTCCCCGAAGCTGGCTTTGACGCCGCCGTCATTTGTGCTATAGTTGAATCGTCATCCTCGCGCTATTTTTGGTGAAGGGCAACGTAAGCTCTCAGAGCAGTGAGGGAAGAATAATCGGCAGAGGTAAATGGCCCGCTATGCTCGCGTGTAGCGGGTTTTACTTTGCTTATTTTTTTGAGTGGGATACCGCCGATGTGGAGCGGTTCAAGGAGTCATTGTGTTAGCGGATACAGTTTCGGCCGTTGATATCGAAGCTCGTGTGCCGGCGCTGCCGGTTTCTGAAGTCTATGCGGCGTTGCAGAGCCGCCCGGAGGGATTGGCCTCGGCGGAAGCGGCGGAACGCCTGCAGCAGTGGGGGCCCAATGCCATCCGTGAGATCAAAGGCACGCCGCTCTATCTGCGGCTGTTGGGCAATTTCACCCATCTCATGGCGCTCTTGTTGTGGGGGGGAGGGATCGTGGCGCTCGTGGCGCGGATGCCGCAGCTGGCGATCGCCATCTGGCTCGTCAACCTCATCAACGGCGCGTTCAGCTTTTGGCAGGAATACCGCGCGGAACAGGCGACCGAGGCCCTCAAGCAGCTGATCCCGCATCATGTGCGGGTGTTGCGGGATGGACAGGAGCAGAAAATCCTCGCCGAGGAGCTCGTCCCTGGGGATGTGATGCTCCTCGCCGAAGGGGATCGCGTCTCGGCGGATGGCCGGCTGGTGCAGGAGGCGGAGCTGCGGGTGGATCAAAGCACCCTGAGCGGCGAGTCGCACCCTGTTCGCAAGACCAGCGATCCCTCGTTGCGCTCCGACCTGGGGTACACGGAACGGCCCAATCTGGTCTTTGCAGGCACCAGCGTGGCGGCAGGAGTGGGCAAGGCCGTCGTCTTCCGTACCGGGATGCGCACGGAGTTCGGCAAGATCGCGCATCTCACCCAGACGGTAAAAGAGGAGCTCAGCCCCCTGCAGCGGGAAATGGCCCGCGCGACCAAAGTGGTCACCGTCATCGCGGTGGGTGTCGGCGTGCTCTTCTTTGGGCTGGCCATGGCCTTCACCGGGCTGACCCTCGCCGAGGGCTTCATTTTTGCGCTGGGGATGATTGTGGCCTTTGTGCCCGAGGGGATGTTGCCGTTGGTGACGCTCTCGCTGGCGATGGGCACGCAGCGGATGGCGCAGCGTCACGCGCTGGTCAAGCGCCTCTCGGCGGTGGAGACGCTCGGCTGTACGTCGGTGATTTGCACGGACAAGACCGGCACCCTCACCCAAAACGAGATGACCGTCTCTGATCTCTGGGTGGGCGGACGGCGCATCGCGGTCACCGGCGTCGGTTACGCGCCGGAGGGCCAGCTGCTGGAGGGTGGTCGTCCCGTGGCGGCGACCGGTGAGATCGCGGAAGTGCTGCGGGCTGCGGCGTTGTGTAACAATGCCCGGCTCCTGCCGCCCAATGGCGAGAGCCCCCGCTGGAACATTCTCGGTGATCCGACAGAGGCGGCGTTGCTGGTCGCGGCGCGGAAGGGCGGGCTGGATCTCGAGGCCGAACGGGGGGCATTGCCGCGCCTGCGCGAATTCCCCTTCGAGTCGCGGCGCAAGCGGATGAGCACCTTGCATCAGCGCGGGCGCGAGCGGGTGGTGTTCGTCAAAGGCGCGCCCAAAGAGGTGCTGGCGTTGTGCACGCAGGCACGTTGGGGGGGCGAGACCCTGCCTCTGGACGCGGCGCGACAAACGGAAATCATGAATGCCAATGACGAGTATGCCCGCGCCGGCTTGCGAGTGCTTGCCGTGGCCACCCGCCTCTTGCCGTCTGTGGAGCGTCGCCGCGGCGCTTTGACGCAGTACACGGAAGCCGACGTGGAGGGCGAGCTCACATTCCTGGGACTGATGGCCATGATGGACCCGCCACGCCCAGAAGTCACGGCGGCGGTGTCTACCTGTCATGAGGCGGGTATCCGCATCGTGATGATCACCGGCGATTATGGCCTGACGGCGGAATCCATCGCTCGCCGCATCGGCATTGTGCAGGGCGAGCATCCGCGAGTTGTCACCGGGACCGACCTGGATACAATGAGTGATACGGACTTGCAGGCGGCGTTGGCGGAGGAAGTGCTCTTCGCGCGGGTGGCCCCCGAACATAAACTGCGGGTGGTCAGTGCGCTGCAGGCTTTAGGGCACATCGTAGCGGTGACCGGCGACGGTGTCAACGATGCGCCGGCCCTCAAGAAGGCCGACATCGGTGTGGCGATGGGCCTCACCGGCACGGACGTGGCGAAAGAAGCGGCCGATATGATTTTGACGGACGACAACTTTGCCTCCATCGTCAGCGCGGTGGAAGAGGGACGCGGCGTCTACGTCAACATCAAGAAATTCCTGAGCTACATCTTCACCAGCAACATGCCGGAGGCCGTGCCCTTTATCCTGTATGTGATGAGCCGGACGCGGATCCCGTTGGGGCTGACGGTCATGCAGATCCTGTCCATTGACCTGGGCACCGACATGGTGCCGGCGTTGGCTTTGGGCGCGGAGCCGCCCGAGGCGGGTCTGATGCAGCGTCCGCCGCGCAATTTGAAGGAGCATGTGATCACGCCGGCGCTGCTGCTGCGCTCCTATGGCTGGCTCGGCTTGCTCCAAAGCCTGGCGACAATGGCGGCTTTTTACTATCATTACTGGATCAATGGTTATTGGGGGCAATGGCTCGATTTACCCGCTTCCGGTCCGCTCTATCACGCCGCGACGGCGATGGCCCTGGCGGCAGTGGTCACGACGCAGATCGGCAACCTGTTTGCGCAGCGAACGGAGCAGCGCTCTTTCTTCCGCACACCGCTCTTCAACAATCGGTTGCTGTGGATTGGGATTGCGACGGAGCTGACGTTGGCGTTGCTGCTCATCTATGTGCCCTTCTTGCAGCGTATCTTTGGAACGGCCGGCTTCCCCTTGGAGCAATGGGGATTCCTGTTCGCTTTGGCGCCGCTGTTGCTGCTGGCGGACGAGCTGCGGAAAGCGCTGGTCCGTCACCGGGCAAGGACACGGACATCATGAGTTACGCTGGATGGGCTTGCTGAAGGAGGCAAGACATGAAATTTATCATCATCGGCTGTGGCAGAATTGGGGCGCTGTTGGCGCGGACGTTGACCCTGCGAGGTCATACGGTCACCGTCGTGGATCGGGACCCTACTGCCTTTGAGCGCCTCGGCTCCGGTTTCAAGGGGCGAACGGTCGTGGGGGTGGCCTTCGATCGGGACACGTTGGTGGAGGCGGGCATCGAGCGGGCCGATGGCGTGGCCCTCACGACCGCCAGCGATGAGGCGAACATCACCGCCGGACGGTTGGCGTCGCAGGTCTTCCGTGTGCCCCGCGTCGTCGCGCGCGTCTACGATCCCCGCAAGGCGGAAATTTACCGCCGCCTGGGACTGCAGACCGTCTCGCCGGTCATCTGGGGCGTCAATCGTATCGCCGACCTGCTGTGCTATTCCGATCTGGATGTGGTGTATAGCGTGGGGGGTGGGCAGGTGGATGTGGTCGTGGTCGAAGCCTCGCCGCTGCTCGTGGGACGCACGGTGCGGGAGGTGACCGTCTCGGGCGAGTTGGTGGTCATCGCCATCACCCGAGGTGGCCATACTTTTTTGCCCACCCTCGGCGCTGTGTTCCAGGAGGGTGACGAGCTCCATCTCGCGGTGTTGGCGACTGCCAAAGAGCGGGCCCGCAGCCTGTTGGGCTTGCCATAAGGAGGCCATCATGGTCATGCAAGTGCTCATTGTGGGAGGGGGAAAGGTGGGGACCTATCTGGCGTCCCTGCTGCTGGAGGAGCATTATCACGTGCGCCTGATCGAGCTGCGCGAGGAAGAGCTCCAGCGGTTGCGTCGCGAGCTCCCCGCCGAGACGGTCATCCATGGGAATGGGACCGAGCCGGACACGCTGGAGGCGGCAGGGATCGCGACGGCGGATGTGATAGCGGCGGTCACCGGCTCCGACGAAGTCAACCTGGTCATCACCAACCTGGCGCGTTTCGAGTACGACGTCCCGCGCACGATTGCCCGCGTCAACAATCCCAAAAACGCCTGGATGTTCACACCGGCAATGGGAGTGGACGTGGCCTTGAATCAGGCGGACTTGATGGGGCGGCTCATTGCCGAGGAGATGTCCCTCGGGGACATGATGACGTTGCTGAAGCTGCGCAAGGGGCAATTCTCCTTGATTGAGGAGCGGATCGCGCCCGAATCGCCCGCGGCAGGCAAGCCGGTCAGCGAGCTGCGCCTGCCGGAGCAGTGCTCGCTGGTCGCAGTGATCCGTAAGGGGGAATTGCTTATCCCGCGCGGCGACCTGGTGCTGCGTCCCGCAGATGAGGTGTTGGCGCTGGTGCACGCTTCGAGCCTGGACGCTTTTGCCCGGCAATTGTGAACAGCGCCTCGAGGGGGAATCAAGAGCTGACCTTACGTAAGGCTCTAAACTGTGACCGTTGAGAGTGTTGCACGTGCCAAGAAGGGGGATGGCGAAATTGTATTGAGTGCTTTTCTGTAAAGATCACTGGCATGCGTTGAACTCAGTGATAACGCCGTTCATTCAACCAGAGTTTGAGACGCAGACTCTGGTGTGAGCCGCAGAAGTTATAGAGACAGCCTTATGAGGTACATACTGGCCGCCAAGAGGGCCGCCGTGTGCGCCAGGTGGCGAGTGCGGTGGACGAGGGGGCGCTGTGTCGACGGGAGGTGGCGTTCGGCCGTCCAATGAAATTGGGACCAAACAATTCAGCTGGGTCTTGCATTTTTACCTCCAACTGTAAAATGGAGTTAGTGTGCCTG
>JAAZNO010000563.1 GCA_012798275.1 Chloroflexota bacterium | reverse complement strand
TCGTCGGCGCTGATGTGCAGGTAGAACTTCAGGATCGTCGTGCCCTCGTCCGCCAGCAGCCGCTCGAAAGCGCTGATGTGTTCGAAGCGCTTTTCCCAGACCGCCGGGGGCGCAAGGTTGTGGACCCGCACGACCAGCACATCCTCGTACTGGCTGCGGTTGAAGATCACGATTTCACCCTTGCCCGGCGTGTGCTGATGGATGCGCCAGAGGTAATCGTGCGCCAGGTCTTCGGGCGTTGGCACCTTGAAGCTGGCGACCTTGACGCCCTGCGGATTCACACCGTCAAAGACGCGCCGGATGACGCCATCCTTCCCGCCGGTGTCCATCGCCTGCAGTACGATGAGCAATGAGTGTTTCCCCTCGGCATACAGCAGCTCCTGGAGCGTTTCCAGCCGGCGGCTGAGCTTGCGCACCGCCTTCAAGCCCTTCGACTTGCTGCCGTCAAAGGCAGATTTATCGTCGGGGTCCCAGTCCTGGAGATCAATCCGTGTTCCCGGTCGTACGCGATAGCAATCCATAGGTGCTTCCATTGTGGGTCAGTCTCCTTTGAAAAATTGCCCCGAATGAACACGAATTTCACGAATCAAAAATTGAAATTCCTGGTCCCCCAGGGCTGCTACGTCCCCAAACAGTGCGCTTCAGCGCGGTGGGCTCCTGTCAGGCTGAGGATTCCATCCCCAGCCGAACCTCACATTTTCATCCTTGAATGAAGCGAATTACTTACGTTCTTACGTTCACACCTTCGCACGTGGGCACCTTCGCACGTTCTTCACGTTCAGGGAATGCCGGCGAGTCCAGCGCGGCGAGCAACGTCCGCGCCAGCGCTTCCACATCCAGGCGCCCGCCGGAGCGGGGAAGGGGCGCGGCGAATTCCTCCGGCAGCGCTCCCTTCAAAGCGGCGATGCGCGTGCGGATGCGCTTTTGCATGGGCACGACGATCCGCCCGTCTCGCAACACCGCCAGCAGGAGCTCCCGGGCCTTGTTGACCTCTTCCGTCTGCGCGTAGAGCTCGGCGATCTCCACGAAAATGTGCAGCAAGGTACCGATCCATTTTGTCGAGAGCGCCAGTTGCAAGGCTTGCTGGAAGTGTTGCCGCGCCTCGTCATAGCGCCCGCGGGCGACAGCGACGGCCCCCAGGCCGCGGTAGGCCGTAGCGATCGCGCCGGGGGTGATCAGCTTTAGCCGTAATCTGAGCGCTTCCTGGAAGGCAGTTTCCGCCTCGGCGTAACGCCCCTGCGCGTGCAGACAAAAGCCCAGGCACTCGCAGGCGTCGGCGATGCCTGCCGGATTGCCGGTGCCGCCAAACAGGGGCAGCGCCTCCCGGTAGGACTGCTCAGCTTCAGTCAGCCGCTCCAGGACCTCGAGGGCATACCCCCGGTAAATCAACACGACTCCCTTGCCTTCCTGGTTGGCGTTTTGCTCATGGATCTCAAAAGCTTCTGCGAGCAATTGCAGCCCGCGTTCCGGTTCACCCAGCTCGATGAGGACCAGGCCGAGGCTGTGCAGTATGTTGGCGAGCTGGCGTAAATCGTCGGTATCGCGTTGGATGGCCAGGGCCTGTTCCCAGTAGCGGCGCGCCAGCGGATACTCCGAGGCGATCACAGCCAACGAGGCGAGGTTGTTCAGGGCCAATGCCATCGCGGAAAGCGAGCCGTAGTCGCGGGCCAGCTCCAGGCTGCGGAGGTAGAAATCCCGCGCCAGTTCATCCTGCCCCATCATCCTTTCCACATTGCCGCGCAGGCGAATGGTGTGCATCCCCAACCACCACTCTCCCATCGCCGT
>JAAZNO010000082.1 GCA_012798275.1 Chloroflexota bacterium | reverse complement strand
CGTCAAATTTTCCATCATGCCGGACGAGTCCAAGCTGGTGCTGGCCAACGCGGCCGGCATTCAGCCCGATGTCGCCCTGGGGGTCAGCACGAACATCCCCTACGAGCTGGCGATTCGCAACGCGCTCAAGGATTTGCGCACCTTCGAGGATTTTGACGCCTTCATCCGCATCTACTCGCCCGGCGCGCTGTTGAGCTACATCATCAACGATGCGGTGTACGCCATCCCCGAGACGCAGGATTTCTGGGTCACGTTCTACCGCCGCGACATCATGGAAGCGCTGGGCCTGCCGATCCCGCACACCTGGCCGGAGGTGATTGAGATTTTGCCGGAGCTGCAACGCTACGGCATGAACTTCAACACGCCGCTCTCCAGTGGCAGCGGCTTGAAGGGCTATCTGATCACCGCGCCGTACCTCTTCAACTACGACGCCCGGCTTTACAGCGCGGATGGCTTCGCCAGCGGCCTGAGCAGCGACGAGGCAATCAACGCCGTGCGCTTCATGGCGGAAAGTTTCACCATCTACGGGATGCCGCTGACGACATCCAGCTTTTACCAGAGCTTCCGCGATGGGAGCCTGCCCATCGGCGTCTCCAACTTTGAGACCTACCTCAAATTGATGACCGCCGCGCCCGAAATTCGTGGGCAGTGGGCCATTGACCTGTATCCGGCGACGGTGTTGCCCGACGGACGGCAGCTCCGCTATGCGACCGGCTCGGCGCAGGCCTGCTTCATGTTCGCCAACACCGAGAAGCCCCAGGAAGCGTGGGAATTCCTCAAGTGGTGGATGTCCACGCCGACGCAGGTGGAATTCCAACAGCAGATCGTGCTGAATTACGGGCTGGAGTACCTGTGGAACTCCGCCAATGTGGAAGCGTTCCGCTATCTCCCCATCCCCGACGAGCACAAGGCCGTGATTTTGGAGCAGTGGCAGTGGCTGCAGGAGCCGGTGCGCCTGCCTGGCGGCTACATGCAGGAGCGCGAGTTGAGCAACGCCTGGAACCGCATCGTCTTTGACGGCGTCAACCCGCGGGTGGCCCTGGACAACGCGATCCTCATCATCAACCGCGAAATCACCCGCAAGATGGAGGAGTTCGGGTATTTGCAGAACGGGCAAAAGGTGAAGGAGTTCCGCGTCCCGACCCTGGAGACTGTGGAGGGATGGATGCAAAATGGCAGATAAAACGTATCCCACATGGCGATCCCGCCTGAGCCGCTGGGCCACGAAAGAGGGCAACGCCTACGCGCTGTTGACGCCCTACGCGCTGTTGTTCCTTGTCTTCATCGTGGCGCCGGTGCTGATCGCGTTCCTGCTGTCGTTCACCTTTTTTGACACCATTCAGTTCCCGCGCTGGATTGGGCTGAAGAACTACATCGTCCTGCTGACCCAGGATGATCTCTTCATGAAGTACGTGCTGCCCAACACGATTGAGTTCGCGGTGCTGGTGGGGCCGGGCGGGTACGCCCTGGCGTTCCTGCTGGCGTGGATGCTGGCCCAATTGCCGCGCATCCCGCGCACCGTCTTCGCGCTAATCCTCTACTCACCCTCCATGACCTCCGGCGTGGCGATGACGGTGGTCTGGCGAGCGCTTTTCAGCGGCGACCAGAGCGGCTATCTGAACACGCTGCTGTTACAGCTCAACCTCATCCAACAGCCGGTGCAATGGTTGCAATCGCCGCAATACCTGATGCCGGTGATGATCATCGTGACGCTGTGGAGCAGCATGGGCATTGGCTTCCTGGCCATGCTGGCGGGGATTTTGGACATCAATCCCGAACTGTATGAGGCGGCAAGCCTCGACGGGATGGGCAGCCGCTGGCAGGAAATCTTCTACATCACTATCCCCTCCATGCGGCCGCAAATGCTGTTCGGCGCGGTGATGGCGATCGTGGGCACGTTCCAGGCCGGCGCCATCGGCGTGATGCTTTCGGGCAGCAATCCCACCCCGCAGTACGCCGGCCAGCTGATCGTCAATCACATTGAGGATTACGGCTTCATCCGCTATGAGATGGGCTATGCGGCGGCGATTTCGGTGGCGTTGTTGTTGATGGTGTTGCTGTTCACCCGCGTGGCGAACCGCCTGTTCCTCTCGGAGTGAGTGCGCATGAAAAGCCGTTGGTTGCGAAAATATGCCGGTATCCGTAACCGGGGCATCAACCCGCAGGGATTTCACGTCAGCCAGCTGAAGTTCTATGCGCTGTTGCTGCCGCTGGCGGTGCTCATGTTGCTGCCTATCGTTTTCATCTTCTCGCACGCCTTCAAGCCCCCCGATGAGCTGTTCGCCTATCCGCCCCGCTTTTTCGTCGCCCATCCGACGTTCAAAAACTTCCAGGACCTCTTCGCGCAGATGTCCACTGCCGGCGTGCCGGTGAGCCGTTACCTCTTCAACAGCGTCACGATCACGCTGGTCACCGTCGCCGCGTCCATCCTCATCTCCAGCACCGCCGCCTACGCCCTTTCCAAGAAACGCTTCGGGCTGAAGCAAACCCTCTTCGCCGTCAACACCCTCGCGCTGATGTTCGTCCCCATCGCCGTGATCATCCCGCGCTTCCTGATCATCACCCGCCTGGGGCTGCTGGACACCTTTTGGGTGCACATTCTGCCCACCCTGGCGATGCCCGTCGGCGTCTTCTTGCTCAAACAATTCATTGACGGCGTGCCCGACGAGGTCATTGAGGCCGCGCAGATTGACGGCGCGAACGACGGTCAGATCTACTGGCGCATCGTCCTGCCGATGATCCAACCCGCCATCGCCACCATCGGCATCCTGACGTTCCAGGCGACGTGGAACAACGCCGAGATTTCCACCCTCTACATCAACAGCGAGAGCCTGAAGACCTTCGCCTACTACCTGAGCACGCTGACGAGCACGGCTTCGGGCGCCAACCTGGTCGCGGGGCAGGGGATGGCGGCCGCGGCTTCACTCATCATGTTCCTGCCCAATTTGATCATCTTCCTGTTCCTGCAAAGCCAGGTGATGAGCACGATGTCACATTCGGGGTTGAAATGAGCAGACTAAAGGTGATTTCCCTGACCTTGCTGGGGATGATTTCCATCGCCCTGCTGCTGCCCGCGCCGGCCGCGGCGGATCCGCCCTACACGACCTGGGCGCTGGGGCCGCAAGGACGGCTGTATCGGACCCAGGACGCCTACATCCCGCTGGCGGAAGTGGACCTGCCGGTCTCCAACCCGGAGGACCTGTTCATCACTCCCGATGGCGCGCTCTACGTCGCCGATACCGGCAACGGTCGCGTCATCAAATTGCAGGGGGAGGAGCTCGTCGCCGAATACGGGAAGGGAGTGCTGGGCAATCCCACCGGCCTGTTCGTGACCGACGACGGCACGCTCTACGTCGCCGACGCCGGGCACAACGCCATCTTCATCTTTGACGCGGCGGGGACGCTGCTCCACCAATTCGGGCGTCCCACGGAGCCGCTTTTCGGCAAGCGCGCCGACTTCCTGCCGCGCAAGGTCGCCGTAGACGCCCGCCGCAACCTCTACATCATCAGCGAAGGCGCGGTCAACGGCGTCGTGCAGTTGAACCTGACGGGCAATTTCATCGGCTACTTCGGCGCCAACACCGCGACCATGTCGTTGAAGATGATCCTGCAGCGCATGTTCCTCACGGAGGAGCAGCTGGCGCAGTTCATCAAAAACGAAGCGGCCTCGCCCTCCAACCTCGACCTGGATCAGCGCTCGCTGCTGTACACTGTCACCGCCGGCACCGCGCCCACCAGGAGCATCCGCAAATTCACCATCGCGGGGAAGAACATCTTCCCCGACACGCCCGGTTCCATGACTTTCCGCGACATTGACGTGAGCGCCGACGGCCTGGTGGCCGCCGTGGATGCCAACGGGCAGATTTACGAGTACGTGGAGAATGGGACGCTGCTGTTCATGTTTGGTGCGCCGGATCAGGGGGAGCAGCGCCTGGGGACGCTGCGCAGCCCCAGCGCGATTCAACGCTACCAGGACTCGCTCTACGTGCTGGACAAGGACAAGAACGCCCTCGTCATCTTCGGCATCACCGATTTTGCCCGCAAGGTGCATCAGGGCGTGCGGCTGTACGTCGAGGGCTTCTACACCGAGGCGGAGCCTTACTTCAACGAGGTGCTCACCTACAACGGTTCGTTCCTGATGGCCTATCAGGCGCTCGCCGACGCCTACTTCAAGCAAGGGGATTACCGGCGCGCGCTGACGGCGTATCACTACGCCGAGGACCGCGAGGGGTACTCGCAGGCGTTCTGGGAACTGCGAAACGCCATCCTTCAGCAGTGCCTCTCGCCGTTCCTGTTGGCGATAGTGGCGCTTTCCATCGGGCGCAGCGTGGGCGTGCGCCTGGAGCGCCGCTATCGTTGGTTCGACCCCGTCCGCGCGTGGTGGGAACGAGTGCGGCGGCAGAAATGGGTGGACGACGCGCTGTTCATGTTCCGCTTCATCAAACAACCCGCCGACAGCTTCTACTACATCAAGAAAGACCTGCGCGGCAGTCTCGGTTTTGCCATCGCTATCTACGTGTGGGTCATCGTCTCGCGGTTGCTGGGGCTGTACCTCACCAGCTTCGTCTTCAGCCCCTACGCCAACCCTTCAGAAATCCACGCCGAGACCGAAATCCTCCTGCCGGTGCTGCTCATCGGCCTGTGGAACGCTGCCAACTACCTCGTGGCGACCATTCAAGACGGGGAGGGGCGCGTGCGCGATGTGGTGATCGGCACCGCCTACAGCCTCTTCCCCCTCGCGCTGTTCACCTTGCCCATCGCGCTGCTCTCCAACGTCCTGAGCCTCAACGAAATCTTCGTGTACAACTTTTCCATGAGCCTCGTCTGGGCCTGGACCGGGCTGATGTTGGTCATCATGGTCATGGAGATTCACAATTACTCCTTCAAAGAGACGCTGAAGAGCCTCCTCGTCACCCTCTTCACGATGGCGATGTTCGTGCTCACGGCGTACATCTTCTACGTGCTGTTCATACAGCTCTACGACTTCGTCGTTTCCATCATCCAGGAAATCGGATTGCGGGTAGCAAGATGAAACGAATATTCTATCTCCTCCTGGTCCTGGGGATGCTGAGTGGCCTGACAGGCGGCCCACGTCCGGTCGCGGCGGCGGCGCTGCCGCAGGACCTCCCGCCTGCCTATCGCCTCGTCGCCGAAAACACGCGCTTTGCGCTGTATGCTAACCCGGAGACGCTCGCGCTCAAGGTGCTGGATAAGCAGAGCGGCTATCTGTGGCACTCCGGGCTGGACGAGCTGGCGCCGGGCGACCGGCTGAACAAATCGTGGGCGGCGTTCGCCAGCAGCGGCCTCAGCATTGAATATCTGGATAACAAGGCCATCAACCGGCGGATTTCTATCAGCAACAGCAACTGCGACCGGCGCTTTACGCCGGTCGCCGGGGGTTTTGATGCGGAGGTCACGTTTGTGGACTTTGGCATCACGCTGGGCCTGCAGGTGCGCCTGGAAGAGAGCGGGATCCGCGTGCAAGTGCCGGCCGCGAGCATCCGTCAGGAAATCCCCGATTTCCGGTTGGGGCTGCTGTACCTGTATCCCTTCTTCGGCGCGACTCGCGGCGACGAGGTGCCCGGCTACATGTTCATCCCCGACGGCAGCGGTGCGCTCATTCAACTGCGCGCGACGACCAAAGCCAAGACGATGTTCTACGGCAAATATTACGGCCCCGATCTGGGGATGATCACCGCGCTGCCCCACAATCCCGCCGTCAACCGCCCCTATCAGCTCACCCTTCCCGTGCTGGGGATGGTTCATGGCGAGGGGCAGAACGCCTACCTCGCGGTCGTGGCCCAGGGCGCGTCCTACGGCGAGCTGCACGCCCATCCGGCCGGCATCATCACCAACTTCAATTTCCTGTACAACGCCTTCATCTACAACGAGAGCTACTTTCAGGCGACCAATCGCGCCGGCGCCGGTGTGACCGTCATTCAGCCACAGACCAACGCCTTTGACGTGGAAGTGCACTATCGCTTCCTGAGCGGTCAGGAGGCCACCTACACCGGCATGGCCCGCGCCTATCAGCGCTACCTGGTGGAGCGCGGCGTCTTGCATCGCCCGGCCGCCGGCAGTCCCGACATCGGCGTGCGACTGGAATTCCTGGGCGGCGATAAAGAAAAGGTGCTTTTCTGGCAGCGCATGATCCCCATGACGACGGTGGCGCAGCTGCAACAGATCGTGACGGATTTGGGCATCGCCAACGTGGAGGTGGTGTACTACGGTTGGCAGCCGCTGGGCGCTTCCAGTATGCCGGGGCGCTCGTTGCGGTTGGAGGGTCAGCTGGGGGATTTGACGGAGCTGCGGGAGGTGGCGCAACGGCTGATCGCCAACGGCGGGCAGTTCTCGCTCTACCTGAACCCCCAGGCCGCCTTCGCGGATGGAGGAGGCTATTCTACCAGTGGCGACCTGGCCCTTTCCATCACTCGCGCCTATCCGCGGGGCTACCACCGCAACATGCCCCTCTACTATTTCAATTTCGCGGCGCTGCAGAAGCGCTATCGGAGCCTTAGCGCGGACGTCTTCTCCCAGCTGGGGGCGGGGCTGGCGCTGGACGGCATCGGCGCGGTGCTCTACAGCGATTTCAGCGAGCGGCAGGTCTTCAACCGCGAGCAGGCCCTCCGCGCCTATCAGCAGCTGCTGGCAGAAAGCGAGGGGCGCCTGGCGTTCTACATGCCCAACGACTACGTTTTTGGCGTCATGAGCGCGTATTACGACATCCCCCTCGGCAACAGCGGCTATCTGTTCACCGACCAGGCCGTGCCGTTCCTGCAAATCGTCCTGGCGGGATACGTGCCCGGCTACGGGCCGGCGCTGAATTTTTCCGCCGACCTGGAAGAGGACCTGCTGCGGCACATGGATTACGGCGTCTATCCTTCCTACTTCCTCAGCTACGAGGTCACCGGGAAGATCCTCAACACGCGCTCCGACTGGATCTACACCTCGTCGTATGCTCAATGGGGG
>JAAZNO010000562.1 GCA_012798275.1 Chloroflexota bacterium | reverse complement strand
TTGAGGGTGTACCTGCCTGGCGGCGTTTCCGCCGGGATAGCGAGACTGCAGGTATCGGTGATGACCTCGGCGGTGAACCAGCTGGGGGTGGGACGGCGACCTGCTCCAGGGGCCGTGTCCCGTTGGGCGATCGGTGTGCCGGCCTCATTCAACAGGTGCACGAAGAGGGTGTAGTTCTCCTGCACCGGCGCTTCGGCGCGCCAGCTGAGGGTGAGGACGAGCGTTTGCCCTGGCGTGACGACTTCGGGCGCGAGCTCGGCTTCGAGGAGCGCGGCGAAGTCGCCGAAACGTGCCAGAGGGGCACGACCGGAGCTGTCGAAGCGGCGCTCCGGCGCGATGACCGCAAGCTCGCCGAGAATCACGGAAGCGCCGAGCGGTTCCCTGGCGGCGTCAAACAGCCCGGCGCGCAGCAGGTACGGCCCGCTCTCCAACGGGCGGCTGGGGACGTCGAAGCGCGCCGCCGGAATGAGGAAGCTGTGGCCATCGCGGATGACCTCGCCGCTGAGCCAGTGGGAGGTAGGCAGGTCGGCGCGGCCCGGCGGCGCTTCGAGCTGTGCTGCCACGGCGCCGCTGGCATCCACCAGCTGCAGACGTACCCTCACATCGGCGGTGGGCGTCGCCTGCGCCTGCCAGAAGAGGGTGACGAGCACCTCGTTCCCCACCTCCACACTGGCGGGGAGGTCGCCTGTGCCCACCAGGCGCAGACCGGCGCCGAGATCGGCGTCGAGCCGCTGCGCAAGCGGCAGAGTCTCCGGCGTGGGGAAGGTCTCGGGGCGGACGACGGTGAGTTCGGTGAGCGGATACGCCGTCCCGCGCCACTGCCCGCTGCTGCCCCACACATCCACTTGCCGTCCGGTGCCGGCTTCGTAGAGGGTGACGAGCAGCGTGTAATGTTCCCCCGGCGGCGTCCCGGCAAAGGGGGTGAAAGTGTAGGTATCGCGGATGAACTCGTCTGTCTGCAGCAGGGAGATGGGGTACCCGTTGGGATGTTGATGATCTTCCTGCCCGTAGAGCCTGCCCCATGCATCTACCAGGTGGACGGCCACGCTGTAATCGGTTGTTGTGGGATGAAGTACCCGCCAGTAGAGGGTGAGCGCCGCGGGTTGATCTGTGGCCAGCGTGGGCGTTGTCAGATCGTAGCCCATCAGCGCCACGTCATCGCCGAAGCGCACTTGCAGCGGCGCGTCCACGCCGCGCAGGTGTTGGCCATCGAAATCCCAGGGATGGAAGAGCGTGTCGTGGCGGTCGAGGTACAGGCTTTTGACGGCGAAGAGGCTCAAGCCGATGCAGCCCAGGGCCAGGTAGAGGGTCACGGGTGAGGGGTGATCGGTGAGGGGGGAGGGGTGATGAGTGATGGGGCACCGAATTTTCCCCTTTACCCTTCCCTCATTACTCATTACCTCTTTTCCATTTCCCATTATCCCTTTCCCTATCCCCCACGTTCCCACTACCAGCAACGCCGCGCTGACGAGCGAGATCGCATCAGCGGTGCGGCGCAGCGGCGTCTCGCCGAAACGGACTTCGAGGGTGTGCTTGCCGGCGGGAACTTCCACTGCCAGCAGTCCCTGTGGCCCGTCGGGCAGCGTCGGGGCCGGTGCGCCATCTACGCGCACCTGCCAGCCGGGGAAGTAGTACCAGCGGAAACGCGCGCGGAAAGCGATCGGCGTTTCCAGCGTCACCTGCGCGGCGTTCAGGGCCTCTTTTTCCGCCAGCAGCTGCGCCCCTTCCGGCAGGGTGGTCGGATCCAGCCGTGGAATGAGGTAATCGTCCTCAGCGGCGGCGGTGTAGAGCGCCAGCAGCTCGTCGCCGGGGCGTTCCTGCACCCAGATGGGCAGATAGTCGCCGGCCGTGGTGGTGCCCAGGCCGCCGGTCTCGCGCTCGATGCGGATGAGAGCGGGCGGCGTGAGCGGTGGCTGCGGGCGAGCGTAGGGGGGAAAGAGCCAGGTGAGGGCAAACAGGCTTACTGCCGCCAACGCGAGTGGCAGGCGCCAGGCAGCGGAACCGGGAAGCCGCTCCAGCTCGACGCCTCCCAGGACTGCCAGTCCCAGGCTGACCGGTCCCAAAAAGCGCCAGGGGAACTGCACGAAGCTGAGCAGCGGCAGTTTTTCCCACAGGGGCGCTGAAATGGGAAGTGTCATCCCCAACAACACGAGAGAGGCCGCCAGCAGCGCCCATTTCTGAAGCCGTGCGCTCGCGGGCAGCGTCTTTTTGTCGGGAAGAAACGCGCCAGCGGCGAGCAGGGGTAAAATCCAGCCCACGCTGTGAGGCACGTAGGGCGTCACCTCGCCTTTGACGGTGGGAGTCGGCCCGCTGAAAAGCTCGCCGAGCGTCAGAAAATGCTCGCGGTAATCGTAGATCTGAATCTGGTGAATTTGCACATAGGCTTGTTCCCGCAAGGCCGGCACCCAGAAGAATGCCGAGAGGCCCGCTCCCAGTCCCAGGGCCAGGAAAAGGCGCAGCGCTGCCGCCTTGCGCGCCGGATGTTGCCAGGCCAACAGCAGCGCGTATCCGGCG
>JAAZNO010000561.1 GCA_012798275.1 Chloroflexota bacterium | reverse complement strand
TGAGCCGTGAGTCGAGATCTGTCGCAGCCTTCGATCACAACTCATAACTCACACGGTAACTGTTCAGCCACTGACTAAGAAACACAAGATTCCATGGCGACTATTGAAGATTGAGAATCAATTTTTTCCCCTATCCCCTTCCCCCCGCGCTTTGTGCGGGGGGAAGGGGAACTTTTTTTGTGGGGGCTTGCAGGCGGGCGTAGCCCGCCTGCAAAACCCCCTTATTTTTTCTCCCCCGCCCCAACGGCGCAGGCGCCGTTGGGGAGGGGGCTGGGGGAGGGGCAAAAGCTACCGCTCGCAAAGGTTCATCCATCGCCGTCGAGCTACCTGACACCAGGCTGAACTATGACCGCACATTACATTTTCATCCGCGGCGGTGTGCTGCGGGGCCATGTCAACTCCATGCTAAATCGGGATTTGTCGTTGCGCGGCTGTTTTGTCGGCGCCGGGGAACGCAGCGCCAAAGGGGGCTTTCAACTCTCGAGGTTCAACCAATACCCGCGGCCTCGTTTGCAGCGGATGAAACGCCAGTCGCCGCCGCTGTGCGTCGGTTCGAGGCGGCGCCGCAAGCGGGAGACCAGCTTGCGGAGGCTTTGTTCGTCACCTACTACCGCGCGATCGTCAGGCCAGAGGCTGCGGATGAGCGTCTCACAGCTGACGATTTCCGGCGCGCTGACATAGAGAAGGCGCAACAGCATGAATTCCTGCCCTGTGAGCGGGGGAAGCACGAGCCGCCGATCAATCCACACATGTCCGCTGGCGAGGTCCACGTAGAGACCTTCGTGTGGGGGGGCGGGGGTGACGTCCGACAGCGTTGCGGCCACCTCCGCCGCGGTGACGCTGGTCTTGCCTTGGGCGGCGATGCGCCGCAGGAGGTCATCACCCAGCCGGAGCAGTTTGTGGGGGGAACCCTGAGCGGCGGCGAGCAGGGGCGCGAGAGTGTCTTCTTCGGACGCTGCCAGGCACAGCTCTTCCCAGCAGGTGATGCGTCCCCCGCTGCACGTCGCAAGGCGCTGGTTCACCAACGCGCGCAAGGCGGCATCATCCCATCCGTCCGGCTCGAAGGGATTCTCGCTGAAGCCCCGTTCGCTGAGCCAGTCCCGGAAGCACTGCTCATTGCCCGACGCCGAGAACGCTGTCATCTGTGCCCTTTCTGCGTTGAACCGATGGCCCGGTGTTGGTTACTCTCAGCATACCATAAACTCGAAGTGGATGCAAGCGCGGGCGCGCCTCTCATTCTGAGTGTATAATGGGGAACGTGTGAAGGTGCGACGATGCGAACGTGTGAAGGTGCCCATGTGTGAAGGTGTGAACGTAAATGACTCGCCGATTCGCTTTTTCGCTGACTCGTTGATTTTCTGAGGAGGTGTGACTATGCTAAAGACTTTGATCCAGAACAACCGCAGTTACCGACGTTTTTATCAGGACGTCCCCATCACCCGCGAGCAGTTGCGCGAGTGGGTGGATCTGGCGCGGCTCTCAGCCTCGGCGGCGAACCGGCAGCCGCTCAAGTTCGTTCTCTCCGCGGAACCGGAGCGCAACGCGCGGATTTTCGCCTGTCTGGGCTGGGCGGCCTATCTGCCCGAGTGGGGCGGCCCGGCGGAAGGGGAACGTCCGGCCGCGTACATCGTCATCTTGAAGGACCGGCAGATCTCGGCCAACGCTGACGTGGACTCCGGCATCGCGGCGCAAAGCATCCTCCTGGGCGCGGTCGAAGCGGGCTTTGGCGGATGCATCCTCGCTTCGGTGGACCGGAAAATCCTGCGCACTGAGCTCGCTCTGCCGGATCACCTGGAGATCTTGCTGGTCATCGCGTTGGGGAAGCCCAGGGAGACCGTGGTCATCGAGCCGGTCGGCGAGGACGGGGACATCCGCTACTGGCGCGACGCCGAGGGCGTCCATCACGTCCCGAAGCGGGCGCTCGATGCCCTGATCTTCAGCGCCTGAGGTGCCGCGGGTGTTGTCACCTTGGACGGTTGATG